>NZ_JBFRNC010000030.1:0-92481 GCF_041470825.1 Vibrio sp. 10N.261.55.A10
CGTATTTTAGGACGAGACATAGGCTTTTATTTTAGTAAAGGCTTAACGACAGAAAGTAATACCAATCACAGTAAGTAAGTGATCAGAAATAGCGTAGGAAAAAGGCTTGAGAACAAGGCAGCATTTTTCGATAAGTAGTTACTCTACAATCAAAAATTCTAACGCAGTTATCGAGCATTTTAACAAGCTAGAGTGAGCAGTTATTTACTACGATTGGTATATGTTACACCCCTACAAAAATAACAATATAGAAGTAAGCGCACATGAAACCAACTCAAGCTATTTTGGCCGAGATCTTAGACGAAGTTCGTCCTTTAATTGGACAGGGAAAGGTCGCTGATTATATCCCTGCACTGGCTCGCGTATCGAACCAGAAACTGGCGATCGCGGTATACACCAATGAAGGTGAGGTGATTAAAGCAGGCGATGCTGAAGAAGCATTTTCTGTGCAATCTATTTCTAAAGCCTTGAGCCTGACGCTAGCTATGGTGCTATATAAGCCTGAAGAGATTTGGCAAAGAGTAGGCAAAGAGCCTTCTGGTCAAGCCTTTAACTCGATGATTCAGCTTGAGATGGAGTATGGTATTCCCCGCAACCCGTTCATCAATGCGGGGGCAATTGTCGTTGCAGACCTACTACAAAGCCGCTTGTCTGCGCCTAGGCACCGCTTGTTAGAGTTTGTGCGTCAGTTATCGGGTGATACTCATATTGTGTATGACAAGGTGGTAGCGGCTTCAGAAATGATGCACAGCGATCGTAATGCTGCCATTGCTTATTTGATGCGTTCATTTGGTAATTTTGAGAATGATGTTATCCCAGTTCTGAATAACTACTTCCACGCTTGTGCGCTTAAAATGACGTGTGTGGATTTGGCAAAAACCTTTAGCTATTTAGCAAACAAAGGCGTGTCGGTTCAAACCAAGAAAGAGATCATCACGCCAGTTCAAACCAAGCAGTTGAATGCTTTGCTTGCGACGTGTGGCTTGTACGATGGGGCTGGTGAGTTTGCCTACCGTGTTGGTATGCCAGGAAAATCGGGCGTTGGTGGCGGTATTATTGCTATCGTTCCTGGCGAAATGACGATTGCGGTGTGGTCTCCAGAGCTTGATCCTTCTGGCAACTCGCTCGCAGGTACTAAGGCTCTAGAGTTGCTTTCAGAGCGAATTGGTCGTTCTATTTTCTAAGAGAAAGATTCGAGCTCGGACGTTGTCCTATAGAACGCTTCGCTCCGAGAGAGGGCTATAAAACAAAAAGGGTTGACCCTAAAGCCAACCCTTACGCAATGCTTCTCGAATCTCGAATCTCGAACTACTCGTCTTCTTCTGCCATAAAGGCTTCTAACAGATCATTGAGAAACAGCTTTCCTTTTTCAGTGATCTGCCAGTGAGTGTCGGTTTCCTTCAAGTAGCCTAGCTCTTTTGCCCATTCAATCGTTTTTTGAATCGAGTCAAAACCAAGCCCTGTCGTATCAATGAAATCCTGCTTTGGACATGCTTCCATTAACCTAAAGCGGTTCATGAAAAATTCAAAAGGGCGGTCTTCATTCGGCACTTCAAATTCATCTGATAGATAAGGTTTTACCATGTTTTGGTACGCAGCTAGATAGCCTCTAGGGTGCTTAACCTTAGTGGTACGAACAATGCGTCCATCTGTAAAGCTCAGCTTGCCATGAGAGCCACAGCCAATACCTAGATAGTCACCAAAGCGCCAGTAGTTGAGGTTATGTTGGCACTGATATCCCGGCTTGCTGTAGCCTGAAATTTCGTACTGCACATACCCTGCGTCTGCGAGCTTCTTATGGCCTAGGTCGAAGATATCCCAAAGGTCATCATCATCAGGCAGCGTTGGTGTTTTGTAATAGAACATGGTGTTAGGTTCTATTGTTAGCTGATACCAAGATAAGTGCGGAGGGTCGAGTTCTATCGCTTTATCCAAATCAGCCAACGCTTGTTCAATACTCTGTTCGGGTAAGCCGTGCATTAAGTCTAAATTGAAACTATTCAATCCAATCTTATGCGCTAAATGAGCAGCATTTACCGCTTCATCTTGACCATGAATACGCCCAAGTCTTTCCAGTTTCTCTTGCTCAAAACTTTGCACACCCACCGAGATTCGAGTAATGCCTGCCTTTTGGTAACCTGCAAAACGCTCAGCTTCGATAGTTCCCGGGTTGGCTTCCATGGTGATTTCTATTTCAGGTTTGAACGGGATGCGCTGTTCAATGCCTTGTAACAATCGGCCAATTCCTTCAGGAGAAAACAGGCTTGGGGTACCGCCACCAATAAAGATCGAATGCAGTGGGCGAGGCATACCATTGAGCTGATATTTTTCGATATCAGTATCGAGATCTTCAAGCAGTGCATCGATGTACTCTTTTTCAGGGATCTCGGCTTTCAGAGCGTGAGAGTTAAAATCACAATACGGACACTTTTGTACACACCATGGGATGTGTACATAGAGGCTAAGTGCGGGTGGTATTAGCGCTGCATTGTGCATTACAGAGCTTGCTCCTTGAGAGTCTTGAATAGTGACGCAAGCGCTTTACCACGGTGTGATAGTTGTTTCTTACGCGAAGATTCAAGCTCTGCTGAGGCGCAGTTATCTTCTGGTACAAAGAACACAGGATCGTAGCCAAAGCCATTCTCACCGTGTTCTTCAGTAAGAATACGACCTTCCCATTTACCGTGACACACTAGAGGTGTTGGATCATTCTCGTGACGCATTAGCACCAACACACAGTGGAAACGCGCAGTACGCTTTTCAGTTTCGACACCTTGCATCGCATCTAATAGTTTTTTGATGTTCTGCTTATCGGTTGCCCCTTCACCTGAGTAACGCGCTGAATAGATACCTGGCGCACCATTTAAGTAATCAACCTCTAAACCTGAGTCGTCAGCAATGGCTGGCAGCCCTGTTTCTTTCGCTGCGTGGCGAGCTTTGATGATGGCATTTTCAATGAAAGTCGTTCCTGTTTCAGCGACTTCTGAAACGTTAAATTCACTTTGCGCGACAACGTCAAAACCAAACTCAGACAGAATATCTGCCATCTCGCGAACTTTACCTTGGTTGCCTGTTGCTAAAACAATCTTACTCATGGGAATGTAGCTCTAAATAAGTTAATAAATGAAAAGTAAGGTTTGAGCTTACTCTTCTATATAGAATTTCTGTGTGAAACGCAGTGGACCAGTGCCTTTTAGGCCTGCGTTCACATCGATGTCGAAGGTGATGTTTTCTTCGTGAGTTACGGGGAACTCAGCAAGGTAATAAATCGCATCGCCTTCTTTGATTTCTCGAAACTTCAAAGTACGGGTGTTTCCAACGAGGTTCTTCGCTGTTCCCGTAATTTTAGCCGTTGTCGCAGGCCTGCCTAGAGAAGCCTTGTCTAACACGCTGATGTTGAGGATTGCTGAGTATCCATTTCGCTTAAGTTTGTATTGCTTAGCGACTTGCGAAGTTAAGAACGTGGAATTAAAAGCCGAGTAATGAACCTCGACATCCTTAATGTTCTTAAATTGCCCTGCTGAGCTTGGTAAGGCAACAAGAGCGGTGAGTAGTGCTGTTATCCATAAACGCATAATGACTCCAATAAATAGCAAAAAGCCATCATAGGATGGCTTTGACTTCAGTTGGGATTTGGCTTGGCGAGCATATTCGAACTTGCTTGTGCCTACCGAGATCTCCCTTTTCTATCTTAATTTGCCCTTTTGCGACCTTAAACTGTTTCGCAAGGTATTTCGCTAAATGGGCATTGGCTTTGCCATCAACCGGTGGTGCAGTAATGGCAATTTTCAGTTCCTGACCGTGCAAGCCGACAATTTTGTCTCGGCTTGCTTTGGGTTGGATATAGAGCCTAAGAAGAATATCGTCTTCCTCGGCCCAAACCGCTTTTGGCATCGTCAAAGTACCTGATGTTTGTACTTGAATTATAGCTGATACCAAATAGGGCCAATCATGTCGCCCATTAGGAAGTTCGCAAATTGCAGAACAATGAACAGAACCAGTACGCTTAGGTCGAAACCACCCATGTCCGGAAGGATACGGCGGATAGGCACTAGCATTGGTTCAGTCAGTTGATGGAATACGTACTCGATTGGACTACGACCTTGGCTTACCCAGCTTAGGATTGCACGGATAAGTAGAACCCAGAAGATCAAACCACCAGCCGCTTTGAGCAGAGACAGTGCACCAAAGATAAGGAAGCTAATATCGAAAACGGCAGCGCCGCCAGAGATAATCAGGTTTAGAGCAACGAACTTAAGTACACACAGCACATAAGCGAAAACAACGGTCGCTAGATCAAGGCTGCCGATTGATGGAATAACTCGGCGTAGTGGGGCAACAACCGGTTGTGTCGCTTTTACGATGAATTGTGAGAATGGGTTGTAGAAATCTGCACGTGATGCTTGTAGCCAGATACGCAAGATCACAACCATGATGTAAAGATCAAAAACGGTCGAGATCAGAAAGCTCATCGAGTTCATATTGTTTCCTTTTTCGGATTTACTTGTCGCTTAGATATAACCAGAGCGGCAAAATGCTTGTTTACCTTGATTGGTACTAAAACAGTTTTTCCATCTCTTCAGCTCGAGCAACCGCCGCTTGCATGGCTTTTGCTACGATGTCTGATAGTTGATGTTCGTTAAACGTGCGTAGTGCTTCTGCGGTCGTGCCGCCTTTGGATGTCACTTGTTCACGCAGTGTTGATAATTCAGTATCTTGGTTTGCTACCACCATCTCTGCCGCGCCTAATGCAGACTGCTGCACTAGCTTACGAGCGGTTTCTTGGTCAAAACCTTGCTTGATTGCTTCAGCTTGCATCGCTTCCATAAACAGGAAGAAGTAAGCCGGAGCGCTACCCGCCGCCGCAATGATGTTGTTGATTCCAGACTCTTGTTCAACCCAACTTACTTCACCAACAGCTTGCATCAGCTGAGAAGCAAAGTCTTTATCATCTTGGCTGACAGTTGCATCGGCATAAAGACCACTCATCCCTTTACCAAGCAGTGATGGCGTGTTTGGCATCACACGAACAAGGTTCAGTTGGCAGTTTAACATCTCATTAAGTCGATTCGCATTAATACCCGCGGCAATTGAGATAACCAGTTTGTTGCTGAAGTCGATATCTTGTAAGGGTTTACATACATCAGCCATCATTTGTGGCTTCACGGATAACACAACAACGTCTGCTTGCTCTGCTGCTGCAATATTATCGCTGGTGGTATTGATGCCGTATTCTTGTTCTAACGGCAGCCTTCTTGTTTCTGAAGGTGCTGTCGCAGTAATCTTTTGCGCTGGGTAACCACTAGCAACTAAGCCAGCTACAATTGAGCGAACCATGTTTCCCGCCCCAATAAAGGCGATGTTCTTATGTACCATATATAAAATCCTGAGCGTGTCGCTGCGCGGATAAGGCGAAGCGGTATCAATACTTGTACTTGTCGTTACTTACTACGGCTATTTCGCGTAATCACGAGCGCCGAAAATAGCTGTTCCAATACGAACCATTGTGCTGCCAGCCTCAACTGCTGCATCCATATCACCACTCATCCCCATCGAAAGGGTATCAATGTCTGAATACTTCGCGGCTAGCTTGTCTTTAAGCTCTGCCAGTTGAGAAAATGCATTAAGCTGAGATTGATAGTCAGATACGTTTGCAGGAATCGACATCAATCCTCTTAAGGTGAGGTTGGGGAGCGATGAAATCAACTCCGCGAGTGCAAAAACTGTCTCTTCTGAGGTTCCAGATTTGGACTCTTCACCACTGGTGTTTACCTGAATCAACACTTGCAAAGGTGGAAGTTCGCTTGGTCGTTGATCATTAAGCCTTTGTGCGATCTTATCGCGATCGACGGAATGCACCCATTGAAAGCTTTCCGCGATTGGGCGGGTTTTATTGGATTGAATTGGACCAATAAAATGCCACTCTAAATTTAGGTTAGAATGTTGTTCTGAAAAGTGTTTTACTTTATCTACACCTTCTTGAACATAGTTTTCACCAAAGGCAACTTGGCCTCCGAGTGCGGCTTCTAGAATCGCATCAATAGGTTTAGTTTTGCTGACGGCTAAAAGTTGCACGGACTCTGGAGCTCGTCCGCACTTTTGCTCAGCACTACGAATCTGTGAGGTGATTTGTTCGATATTTTGTTGAATACTACTCATAGCTGACTTTACTTAAGGGAAAATAAATGGATATCACTGAGTTACTAGATTTTAGTGTAAAGCATAACGCGTCAGATCTACATCTTTCTGCGGGTGTATCTCCAATGGTACGTATAGATGGTGAAGTAAGGAAGCTTGGAATCCCAGCTTTGAGTCATGCTGATGTGCATCGTTTGGTTTTTGAGATCATGAGCGATTCACAACGCGGCGAGTTTGAAGAAAAACTGGAAGTAGACTTCTCTTTTGAATTACCCAATGTTGGTCGCTTTCGTGTTAATGCGTTTAACCAAGCCCGTGGCTGCTCAGCTGTCTTTCGAACTATCCCTGTCGAAATCCCGACTTTAGATCAGTTAGGTGCACCTGAGATCTTCGAAAGGATTGCTAACTACGAAAAAGGGTTAGTGCTCGTCACTGGTCCAACTGGCTCTGGTAAATCAACGACTCTTGCGGCGATGGTTGATTACGTAAATCGCAACCACAATAAGCATATTCTGACGATTGAAGACCCGATTGAATTCGTTCACACCAATAATAAATGCCTAGTCAACCAGCGTGAAGTTCACCGTGATACTCACAGTTTTAAAGCGGCACTGCGCAGTGCCTTACGTGAAGACCCAGACGTGATTCTGGTTGGTGAACTTCGTGACCAAGAGACGATTAGCTTAGCGTTAACCGCAGCAGAAACGGGTCACTTGGTCTTTGGTACTCTGCACACCAGTTCTGCGGCTAAAACGATCGACCGTATTATCGATGTGTTCCCAGGTAGCGATAAAGATATGGTTCGTTCGATGTTGTCTGAATCACTGCGCTCGGTGATAGCCCAGAAGCTGCTAAAGCGTGTTGGTGGTGGTCGTGTGGCGTGTCATGAAATCATGATGGCAACACCGGCGATCAGAAACTTGATTCGTGAAGATAAGGTCGCTCAGATGTACTCGATCATTCAAACGGGCGCAGCGCACGGCATGCAGACCATGGAACAAAATGCGAAGCAGCTGATGGCGCAGGGCTTGGTTGATTCGGAAGAGGTCGAGAAAAAGATCGAAATTGAAACCTCAATGTTTTAATCAAGGTGGACACAATGGAATTGAATCAAATCCTTGAGGGAATGCTTTCTCAAAAGGCATCGGATCTTTATATCACGGTTGATGCGCCAATCCTTTTTCGTGTGGATGGTGAATTACGCCCTCAAGGAGAGAAGCTGAATGCGGCTCAAGTTGCTCAATTACTTGATGCGATGATGGAACAAGACCGACGTGATGAATATCAGCAAACGCGTGAGGCTAATTTTGCGATTGTGCGTGACTTTGGTCGTTTTCGTGTCAGTGCATTCTTTCAGCGAGAGCTACCTGGAGCGGTCATTCGACGTATCGAGACTAACATCCCAACCTTTGAGCAACTAAAGCTTCCTGATGTACTACAGGACCTATCAATAGCTAAGCGCGGACTTGTGCTGGTGGTTGGTGCGACAGGCTCTGGTAAGTCGACCTCAATGGCTGCAATGACAGGCTATCGCAACACCAATCGCTCGGGACATATCTTGACGGTTGAAGACCCGATTGAATTTGTGCATGAACATAAAAAGTGCATCGTGACACAGCGTGAAGTTGGACTCGACACCGAGAGCTATGAAGTCGCGCTTAAGAACTCGCTACGCCAAGCACCAGACATGATCTTGATTGGCGAAATCCGTAGCCGTGAGACCATGGAATACGCGATGACCTTTGCTGAAACGGGTCACTTGTGTATGGCAACCTTGCACGCCAATAACGCTAACCAAGCGCTAGAGCGTATTCTTCATTTGGTGCCGAAAGAGCAGAAAGAACAGTTCTTGTTTGACCTATCGATGAACCTGCGTGGTGTCGTCGCTCAGCAACTCATTCGCGACAAGAATGGCAGCGGGCGTCATGGTGTATTCGAGATTCTGCTGAATAGCCCTCGTGTTTCTGACTTGATTCGTCGTGGTGAACTACACGAACTGAAAGCAACCATGGCTAAATCGAAAGAGATAGGTATGCAGACCTTTGACCAAGCTTTGTATGATTTAGTGATAGCAGGCAAGATCAGCGAAGAGGATGCGTTCCACAGTGCCGATTCTGCTAATGACTTGCGCTTAATGCTCAAAACTAGACGTGGTGATGACGACTACGGAACTGGGGCGTTGGCTGGTGTGAAGATAGATATGGGGTGATAAAAAATGCCTGATTTGATTCTAGGTTAAAATCAGGCGTTCATCATATTCATCGTTCGACTGCGTCTGTATTATCAACGCTTCTTGTTCTTAGGCTCGCTGATTACGTCTGCGTCAGTCGAAGTATGATTCATATAACCTGCATTATTGGAGCTTGTCGAACTGCATGCTGATATTGCTAGAGCTACGAAGATTGCTAGAAAAATTTTCATGTGAACTCCCACTTACCTAATAATGAATTGCTTCGACATTACGTCGTAATATCATTATAGGATCACAAAGGAGTTTAATCTTTGAGCTCTTAATTTTAGTTATGAATATTGTGCTTCAAACCAGCTCTCTAAAATGACGACTGCAGACTGGTTATCGACATTGCCTTTGCTTAGCGCTTTATAGCCGCCCATTTCAAAAAGGTCGGCCCTTGCTTCTGTCGTAGAAAGTCTTTCATCATGCAGTTCAACATCGACACCAAAGCGCCCTTTTAGGCGATTGGCAAACTTCTTCGCCCTTGGTGTAATCGCGGCTAGATCTTTACCATGAAGATCGGTAGGAAGACCAACCACGATAAGATTCGGCTGCCACTCCTTAATTTGCTTTTCGATATCGTCCCAATTTGGGATGCCATCTTTGGCTTTAAAAGCTTTTAGAGGGCTTGCGGTGCCCGTGATTTCTTGTCCTATCGCACTGCCGATACTTTTTGTACCGTAGTCAAATGCCATAATTGTTCGTGACATGGGGTTTCCAAATTTATCTGTGTTTGAGAGTGTCTGTTTATTTTATTTAGCTGATTTGAACTAGGCGTGGCCAGCGTCTGCTGAAAGCTGAGCCGCATTTATTCCTAACATCTGCACGGCGACTTTCCAGCGGTCAGAAATCGGTGTATCGAAGATGACCTTCGGATCGGCTTCAACGGTTAACCATGAGTTCTCGGTCAGTTCGGTTTCCAGTTGTCCCGGTTCCCATCCTGCATACCCAAGTGCGACTAAATAATTCATCGGCTCATCTTCTGTGCCCAACACCATCAAGATATCTTTTGAAGTCGTCACCGAGATTTGATCTGTCATGTTGATGCTGGATTGATAGCTGCCTTTAGGTTTGTGCAAAATAAATCCACGGTCTTCTGCGACCGGCCCACCGTTCAATACTGGCTTATCAAGACTTGCTTGGTTGGATTTCGGCTGCTCAGAATCAACCTTAACTTGTTTAAGCATGCTGCCGACAGTGACATCGATAGGGGCGTTGATCATCAAACCCATCGCGCCTTCGTCATTGTGCTCACAAAGGTAAATCACCGAATTTTGAAAGTATGGGTCTTTCATTCCGGGCATAGCAACCAGAAAGTGGTTCGTTAAATTCATAGAGCCTCCTGCCAGTGTGTTCCCAGTAAAGGAAAAAGAGCGGCGTAAAGCCGCTCATTGTTCTTTGCCTAGATATTTCTGTGTTTTCGAATAGCTAAGGCTTTCTTTAGTTTAGGCTATTTAGCGTTAACGCGACGCTCAATTGCATCCATTAATTTACCTGTAACTGAAATATCAAAAGCGGCTTCAATTTCACGGATACAAGTAGGGCTAGTCACGTTAATTTCAGTCAGCTTGTCGCCGATAACATCAAGCCCAACAAAGATTAAGCCTTTCTCTTTCAGTGCTGGAGCAACTGCTCTTGCGATAGCCCAGTCTGTTTCACTTAGAGGACGAGCTTCACCTGTACCGCCAGCAGCAAGGTTACCTCGAGTTTCCCCTTTTGCAGGAATACGCGCTAGACAGTAAGGCATTGGCTCACCGTCAACCACAAGAATACGCTTATCACCATTGCTGATGTCTGGAACAAAAGTTTGTGCCATTGCGTAGTTCTGACCGTGGTTGGTCAAGGTTTCAATAATAACTGATACGTTTGGATCGCCTTCTTTCACACGGAAGATAGACGCGCCGCCCATGCCATCAAGTGGTTTTAGAATCACGTCGCCGTGTTCTTCTCGGAACGCTTTAATTTTTTCAGCTTTACGAGTCACGATGGTGGTCGGTGTCAGTTCAGGGAACCATGCCGTGAACAACTTCTCGTTACAGTCACGTAGGCTTTGTGGTTTGTTGACGATCAGTGCGCCGTTCTCTTCAGCACGCTCAAGAATGTAAGTTGCGTAGATGTACTCAGTATCAAACGGAGGATCTTTACGCATTAGTACCGCATCTAAATCGGATAGCGCGATAGTCTGTTCTGATTTGAACTCGTACCAACCGTTTGGATCTTCTTTTAGTTCAACAACCTTAGTGTCAGCAATGGCTACGCCTTGATCTAAATGTAGATCATCCATTTCCATGTAATGGATTTCGTAACCACGACGCTGAGCTTCAAGCATCATGGCAAAGCTAGAGTCTTTTTTGATGTTAATGGATGAAATTGGATCCATTACGATGCCAAGTTTGATCATTTTTTTCTCCTAGCCTAGATCGCCAAAACGGACTTGTAAGGCAGTAATTGCGGTTAGAGCTGCTGTTTCGGTACGAAGTACACGTGGGCCGAGTAGCGTCTCTTCAAATTTGTATTGTTCTGTCATGCCGATTTCTTCAGCCGACAAGCCACCTTCAGGGCCGATCAATAGGCGTACCTTACTGATAGGTTCTGGAAGGGTATTAATTGAGTATTTTGCACGAGGATGTAAGTTCAGCTTTAATGCTTCACTCGGTTCGCTACACCACTCTTCAAGTTGCATGATAGGGCGAATGACTGGAACCGTATTGCGGCCACACTGTTCACACGCCGCGATAGCAATCTTTTGCCACTGTGCGAGTTTTTTCTCGAAGCGTTTTGTATCAAGCTTAACGCCACAGCGCTCTGAAATTAAAGGGGTAATGGTGTTCACACCAAGCTCAACCGATTTCTGAATCGTGAACTCCATTTTGTCGCCACGTGAAATCACTTGGCCTAAATGTAAGTCTAACGGAGATTCGCTGCTGCGTTCGATGCGTTCAGAAACATTAACGGTGACATTTTTCTTTGATACTTCGGCTATCGTCGCAGGGAATTCAGCGCCACTGCCATCAAATAGAAGGACTTCTTGGCCTTCTTTCATGCGAAGGACACGACCAACATGACCCGCGGCATCTTCGCCTAAAGCGAGTGAACCTAACTGATGAATGCGTTCTGGGTGATGAATACGAGGGATTCTCATGCTGGTAAACCTATAAATATGTTCATTTGGGTATTTTGTCTCTGCTTAACATGGATGCTTTTAGTTGAAAAAACAAGGGTAGAGCAAGAGTTTCAGGGGCAATTCTGAAACTCTTGTTTGAGATAGTTAGGAATGTTGATTGTACGAGCGACGTTATTTACAAGCAGGGTAAACAAATGGGTTGTGATTACCTTGGATGGCATAGATTCGCTCATCACGAGTACATTCCCACTTGTCGACAGGAAATTGCTTGTTCCACGCCATCATTAGGTTGGTTTGTTGCTTAGATAGTTTGAAACCATACTCTTGGCTCATGTAAAGGTAAGTACGCGCGATAGAGCCTTTTGCTCTGTCTGGCGGCATAACTTTACGCTGCTTGAAGTTGACCTGCATTTCACACTGACCATAGCTCACACCATCCATGCCATTCCACTGACTGAAGTTGTAGTTGGAGCGATCACCGTTAACCTCGCCAATGGCCGGAGTTAGGTTGTGAAGGTCGGCTTCCATGGATTTGAATATTTTGTCATTGCGAGTGCAGTTCTTGCGCCCACCATCTTGCCAACACTGACGCTGGTGGCCAAATTGCCAAGCTGGAACCACGTGTTCCCACTCAATTCGACTCGCCCGCTTTTGTTGTTTTCGGACTTGATAGCCACAGCCATCAAGGTCGGGAATGCCTTTCTTTTTGTCCTTCCATGTAATGTCACAGCCGCAATAAAATGAAGTCGGATGGTCGAGGTAAATCTTCACCGCTTCTCTTTTTGCTTTGGAAAATGAGCTCGGTGGTGCGGCGAGAACGCTTTGGGTTACTAGTAGGCCAAATACTATTGTTAAGTAAAAAGATACAGGTAGGCCAAATGCTTTGAAGGTGAGTTTTTGCATAGAGAAAGACTGATAAAAGTATGATAAACATCAGTCTAGCACTCAAATGTTAGATCTCTCTATTAGATTTGTTCTACCGAGTAAATCAACCTGTCACTAGCTTAGTTGAGTTCCCGTGAAAGCTAAGGTTTGCTGGCACAATTGGCAGCGGTAGGTCGATTGATTCCGAAGTACTTTGTTGTGTCGTCTGATTGATAATGGGTAAGTGGTGCACTCACATCGATATTCAAAGGTTTTCCCTTGAACTGACGCGATTTCAAAGCTGTGAGTTGTTCTGGCTGGCACGTTGAATACTTTTTCCATCACGTATTTCCACTCGTTTCCGTGAGGCCTAACACGTCCGAAAACCTGATGCGTGATCAGGTGTGCGAGTTCATGTGGCACAACCTCGTTGATGAAGGCATCTTCATTTTCAGAAAATAGTACGTGGTTGAGCTTAATTTCGTTGAGCTGAAGGTAGGCCTTTCCCGCCGCTTTGCCTCTTAACTTGAAGGTGATAGTTGGGTGTGGAAATTCACGAGAGAAATGTTGATTTGCGATAGCTAGGCATTCGGCCAATTTCTTATTTGCTCGGTGTTGTTGCGGGGTGTAAGACAAACGTTGTTAACTCCAAATAAAAGGCCTCAGCGTTTAAACCAAGGCCTAATCATAACATTGCTTGTTGATCTAGCGATGCTTTACACGTGATGTTTTTTCTTAATGATCTCGTGATAAGCGTGCCATGTAGCATAGCCAAGTAGCGGCATGGTGACGATCATTCCGATGCCGTAGGTGGCAAAACCCACCAAAATACCGGCACAAATAATACTCGCCCAAACCACTATTGCAGGGATGTTCGATTTCACGGCATTAAAGCTAGTGAAAATCGCACTCATCACATCAACGCGTCTCTCCATCATTAACGGAATTGAAAATGCTGAGATGCTAAATATGAGGCTTGCGATAACAAAACCAATCACAGAACCCGTAATTAAGAAGGGAGCGAACTCAGCCAGTGGTGCGCCTTGCACTGAAGGGTAGAGCGCGTGCAATAATGCAGCGATACGCATCCAGAATATCATCGCAACCATCAATACGATCGCAAAGGCCCATTGGTGGGTGGAGTTGCGAGTGATGGCTTTCATCGAGTGCAGTAGGCTTGCGTTGTGGCCTTTTTCTCTTTCCCAAGCTGCGTCATACAAGCCCAGAGCAAGAAACGGCCCTATTAGCATGTACACGATCAGGCTTGGCATTACGACCAAGTGTGTTCCTTGCCATTGGACAAGCTGAACAATGGCGATTGCCGCTCCCATAAAGCACAAACCGTAGAATGCGCTGATTAATGGCATTCTTACTAAGTCATGCAGAGCAAGCGACAACCAATGAAAGGGTGCGGAAATACTGATTTGGTTGCAAGGAATGGTGCGAGCGTAATCCTTATCGCTGACCTTGTGTTTTTTATCGTTCAGTTCGGATGGGTGCGCGGTACGAGGCATAGATCCCCCTAGTTAAATAACGTCCTAGTTATAATTCCATAAGGCTCATCGATGTGGCTTGTGTGAGAGTTATGGTGTTGAGCTAAATTGCTCTTTGTCATCCCAGTTATTGTTCTAGCGTGCATTTAACGAGCGTTATCAGACTGAATTAATTTAAGTTAAATGTGAGCTTGATCGTCTAGGAGTTACCTTAACTATTGTCAGTAGTGCTAGAAAACACAAATTATCAGCGGCTTTTTATACTAAGTGGTTGACGGTAAAGAAGGGCGTTAGGGAAGGGTATTGTGAGTGAAAGTTCGGTAAGTACATAAAAATAAAGCCCTTACTAAGCAGTAAGGGCTTTAAAGGAACACATCGCAGTGGCTAAATTATTTTAGGCCAGCGAAGTCCGCAAGGATTGCTGCTTTGTCAGTCGCTTCCCAAGGGAACTCTTCACGACCGAAGTGACCGTATGCAGCAGTTTGCTTGTAGATAGGCTGAAGAAGGTTCAGCATCTCTTGAAGGCCGTATGGACGTAGGTCGAAGTTTTGACGAACAGCTTCAATGATGATTTCGTGTGCTACTTTCTCAGTACCGAACGTTTCAACCATGATAGATGTTGGATCAGCAACACCGATAGCGTAAGACAGTTGAATCTCACAACGGTCAGCCATACCAGCAGCAACGATGTTTTTCGCAACGTAACGTGCTGCGTAAGCTGCAGAACGGTCAACTTTTGATGGATCTTTACCTGAGAATGCACCGCCACCGTGACGAGCTGCGCCGCCGTAGGTATCAACGATGATCTTACGACCAGTTAAACCACAGTCACCCATTGGGCCACCGATTACGAAACGGCCTGTTGGGTTGATGAAGAAGTTAGTATCTTTGTTGATCCACTCAGCAGGAAGTACTGGCTTGATGATTTCTTCCATTACTGCTTCGCGTAGGTCAGGCGTTGTTACTGAATCACAGTGTTGAGTAGAAAGAACAACAGCATCGATACCAACGATCTTACCTTGGTCGTATTGGAAAGTAACTTGAGATTTCGCATCTGGGCGAAGGAAGTCAAGCTTACCGCTCTTACGTACTTCAGCTTGCTTCTTAACAAGAAGGTGAGAGTAAGTAATTGGAGCTGGCATTAGGATAGGAGTTTCGTTAGTCGCGTAACCAAACATGATGCCTTGGTCGCCTGCGCCTTGCTCTTTAGGGTCTTCTTTATCAACACCTTGGTTGATGTCTGGAGACTGCTTACCAATTGTGTTTAAAACAGCACAAGAGTCAGCGTCAAAGCCCATGTCAGAATGAACGTAACCAATTTCACGTACTGTTTCACGAGTGATTTCTTCGATATCAACCCATGCAGACGTTGTTACTTCACCGCCAACCATAACCATGCCGGTTTTAACGTAAGTCTCACAAGCAACACGTGCTTTTGGATCTTGTTCCAAGATGGCATCAAGAACAGCATCAGAGATTTGGTCTGCAATTTTATCTGGATGGCCTTCTGAAACAGATTCAGAAGTGAATAGGTGCTTAGCCATGAGAGCTCCACTTTTAGTTTTTGGTGTAAATAGTTTATGGCGTCGCAAGCTAGGAAGCGCCGCCATTAAATACAGTATATTTTGTAGGTGTTTCTACATCTAGACGGCTATTCTAAATTCCAGCGGTCGAATTACAAGCTCTTTTTTATGATATGTCATAACTAATCGTTTGCGTATCGATCGAGATAAGCCACTGCCAAGTGATGTAAATGTTCGAAAATTGCGAAAAATGACCGTTAAAATGCCAGTAAAACGTTTGCAGTCGCAATAGTCGTTTGAGAGAATACCCGCGCTAATAAAAATGAAAACTTTAGCAATTATCTCTTTTTTAAATCGCTTATGTATCCAGGAGCAGACATGCCTTCTCGTAAAGATCTAGCCAATGCAATCCGCGCACTTAGCATGGACGGTGTTCAACAAGCAAATTCAGGCCACCCAGGCGCACCTATGGGCATGGCTGACATCGCTGAGGTTCTTTGGCGTGGCCACTTGAACCACAACCCAGCAAACCCAGAATGGGCTGACCGCGACCGTTTTATCCTGTCTAACGGCCATGGTTCAATGTTGATTTATTCTCTGCTTCACCTTGCAGGTTACGAGCTTTCAATTGAAGACCTGAAAAACTTCCGTCAACTGCACTCTAAGACTCCAGGTCACCCTGAGTACGGTTACGCTCCTGGTATCGAAACAACGACTGGTCCTCTAGGTCAAGGCATCACTAACGCTGTTGGTATGGCAATGGCTGAGAAAGCACTGGCGGCACAGTTCAACAAAGAAGGCCACGACATCGTAGACCACTACACTTATGCATTCATGGGTGATGGCTGTCTGATGGAAGGTATCTCTCACGAAGCATGTTCTCTAGCAGGTACGCTAGGTCTTGGTAAGCTGGTTGCTTTCTGGGATGACAACGGCATCTCTATCGATGGTGAAGTTGAAGGTTGGTTCTCTGACGATACACCTAAGCGTTTTGAAGCATACGGTTGGCACGTAATCCCAGCAGTAGATGGTCACGACTCTGATGCTATCAACGCAGCGATTGAAGCGGCTAAAGCGGATCCTCGTCCAACGCTTATCTGTACTAAAACTATCATCGGTTTTGGTTCTCCAAACAAAGCGGGTACGCATGACTGTCACGGTGCTCCACTAGGCGCTGATGAAATCACAGCAACTAAAGCAGCATTGGGTTGGGAACACGGTCCTTTCGAAATCCCAGCAGATATCGCAGCTGAGTGGAATGCGAAAGAAGCAGGCGCAGCGAAAGAAGCAGCGTGGAACGCGAAGTTTGACGCATACGCAGCGGCTTACCCAGAGCTAGCAGCTGAATTCAAACGTCGTACTAACGGCGAGCTACCCGCTGAGTGGGAAGAGAAAGCAAACGCAATCATTGCTGATCTTCAAGCTAACCCAGCAAACATCGCTTCACGTAAAGCATCTCAAAACGCACTAGAAGCGTTTGGTCAAATGCTTCCAGAATTCATGGGCGGCTCTGCTGACCTTGCGCCTTCTAACCTGACTATGTGGTCTGGTTCTAAGTCTCTTGAAGCAACTGACTTTTCTGGTAACTACATCCATTACGGTGTACGTGAATTCGGTATGACGGCTATCATGAACGGTATCGCTCTGCACGGTGGTTTCGTGCCATACGGCGCAACGTTCCTAATGTTCATGGAATACGCGCGTAACGCAATGCGTATGGCTGCTCTGATGAAAGTTCAGAACATCCAAGTTTACACGCACGATTCTATCGGCTTAGGCGAAGATGGCCCTACTCACCAACCGGTTGAGCAGATCGCTTCTCTACGTCTGACTCCAAACATGAGCACATGGCGTCCATGTGACCAAGTTGAATCTGCAGTGGCTTGGAAACTGGCTATTGAGCGTAAAGATGGTCCTTCATCTCTAATCTTCTCTCGTCAAAACCTTGCACAACAAGATCGTAATGCTGAGCAAGTTGCTAACATCGCTAAGGGTGGTTACATCCTGAAAGATTGTGAAGGCAAGCCAGAGCTAATCATCATTGCAACTGGTTCTGAAGTTGAGCTTGCAGTTGAAGCTGCTGCACAACTAACCGCTGAAGGTAAAGCTGTACGCGTAGTATCTATGCCTGCAACTGACGCATTCGACAAGCAAGACGCTGAATACCGTGAGTCTGTACTTCCATCTGATGTTACAGCGCGTATCGCAGTAGAAGCTGGCATCGCTGACTTCTGGTACAAATACGTTGGCTTCGGTGGCAAGATCATCGGTATGACAACGTTCGGCGAATCTGCACCAGCAGGTGAGCTATTCAAGATGTTCGGTTTCACTACTGAAAACGTAGTAAACACAGCGAAAGAGCTTCTTGCTTAATCATTGACTGATGGCCTGTGCTAACAGTTAAATGAAGGAAAAACCGAGCGCTGAGCTCGGTTTTTTGTATCTGGGATTTGTTTCTTCTAGGCTTATCTCTACAAGCAACAGATTAACCTGTCCTAACTAAACGGGGTTATTCAAGTAATGCCTTTTGGGTAGGATTCAGTTATCATCTGTTGCACGAAATTTTGGTTAGATGTACGGAAATATGCTAAAAGTCGCGATAAACGGATTTGGACGAATAGGGCGTAATGTATTACGCGCTGTCTATGAAAGTGGCAAAAGCCAACAAATCAAAGTAGTAGCTGTTAATGAGCTTGCTCAGCCTGACGCTATGGCTCACCTATTGCAGTACGACACCAGTCACGGCCGCTTCGGTAAGAAAATCTCTAACGATCAAGAGCACATTTATGTCCATCATGGCATTGGTGCTGAAGACAAGGGTGAGTTTGATACCATTCGTATCTTACATCTTGCTGATATTGAGCTGTTGCCTTGGCGTGACCTTGAGGTGGATATCGTTCTCGATTGTACCGGTGTTTATGGTTGCCGAGATGACGGCCTCGCGCACATTGCTGCAGGGGCGAAAAAGGTACTGTTTTCTCACCCCGGTGCCAATGACCTCGATAACACCATTATCTATGGTGTGAACCACGATACCATCGAAGCGGACCACCAAATCGTTTCCAATGGTTCGTGCACCACCAACTGTATTGTCCCTATCATTAAGGTTCTTGATGACGCCTTTGGTATCGAGTCCGGTACGATTACGACTATTCACTCTTCAATGAATGATCAACAAGTTATCGATGCGTACCACAGCGATTTGCGTCGTACTCGAGCAGCAAGCCAATCGATCATTCCTGTCGATACCAAGTTGCATAAAGGTATTGAAAGAATCTTCCCGAAATTTTCCAACAAATTTGAAGCTATATCTGTGCGTGTGCCGACGGTAAACGTAACAGCGATGGATTTAAGTGTCACAATTAATGCAAATGTGAAAGTTAATGACGTAAATCAAACCATTGTTAATGCATCCCAGTGTACATTACACAATATAGTTGACTATACTGAAGCGCCGCTCGTTTCCATCGACTTTAATCACGATCCCCATAGCGCAATCGTTGATGGTTCACAAACGCGAGTGAGCAACGGCCACTTAGTTAAAATGCTAGTGTGGTGTGATAATGAATGGGGCTTTGCGAACCGAATGCTGGATACGGTTCTTGCAATGCAAGCTTCTGAAGGCAAGAAGTAAGACCTAGAAGCAAATGTGCGGATTATTTATTTTTTAGCTTGAAATAAATACTAAGAGTCCACATATTATTAGTAGTGAAAGAATTACCAGTTGAATAATTTATAGGCTTAGCAGGGTTGCTGAGTTTCCAAAACTTTATATTTATTTAAATTTGAGAGGACAAATCATGTCTGTGATCAAGATGACTGACCTGGAACTTGCAGGTAAACGCGTATTTATCCGTGCTGACCTAAACGTACCAGTAAAAGACGGTAAAGTAACTTCAGATGCACGTATCCTTGCATCT
This sequence comes from Vibrio sp. 10N.261.55.A10, assembly GCF_041470825.1. Lineage (NCBI taxonomy): Bacteria > Pseudomonadati > Pseudomonadota > Gammaproteobacteria > Vibrionales > Vibrionaceae > Vibrio > Vibrio sp. 10N.261.55.A10. The sequence goes on from NZ_JBFRNC010000030.1 coordinate 19,296, forward strand.
CTACCAACTATCAAACTTTGCCTAGAAGCTGGCGCAAAGGTAATGGTTACTTCTCACCTTGGTCGTCCTACTGAAGGCGAATACAACGAAGAGTTCTCTCTAGCTCCTGTAGTTAACTACCTAAACGACGCACTAGACTGCGAAGTTAAACTAGCTAAAGATTACGTAAACGGCCTAGAGCTAAACGCTGGTGAACTTGTTGTTCTTGAAAACGTTCGTTTCAACAAAGGCGAGAAGAAGAACGAAGAAGCACTTTCTAAGCAATACGCTGCACTATGTGACATCTTTGTAATGGATGCATTCGGTACAGCTCACCGTGCTCAAGCTTCTACACACGGCGTTGGTACTTACGCTCCTGTAGCATGTGCTGGCCCTCTTCTAGCTGCTGAGCTTGAAGCGCTTGGTAAAGCAATGGACAACCCAGCTCGCCCACTAGTGGCTATCGTTGGTGGTTCTAAAGTTTCTACTAAACTAACCGTTCTAGAATCTCTTTCTAAAATTGCTGACCAGCTTGTTGTTGGTGGTGGTATCGCGAACACATTCATCGCTGCTGAAGGCCACAACGTAGGTAAGTCTCTATACGAAGCTGACCTAGTTGAAACGGCTCAAAAGCTAATGAAAGAGTGTGCTATCCCAGTAGCAACTGACGTTGCATGTGCTAAAGCATTCGACGAAAACGCAGAAGCTGAAATCAAGCACGTTTCTGAAGTTCAAGACGACGACATGATCTTCGACCTTGGTCCAGATTCAACTGCGGCACTAGCTGAAATCATCGGCAACGCGAAAACAATCCTTTGGAACGGCCCTGTAGGCGTATTCGAATTCAAGAACTTCGAAGCGGGTACAGCTGGTATCTCTAAAGCAATCGCTGAGTCTGCAGGTTTCTCTGTAGCAGGTGGTGGTGACACGCTAGCAGCTATCGATAAGTTCGGTATCAAAGCTGACGTTTCTTACATCTCTACTGGCGGTGGCGCTTTCCTTGAATTCGTTGAAGGTAAAGTACTTCCTGCAGTAGCAATGCTTGAAGAGCGTGCTAAAGCATAATTGATTTAGAAAGGCGAGATGTGAATCTCGCCTTTTAACGTTTGCTGCATATCACACTTTTTTGCTAGAATGGCATAAGTTGTGAGCAAACGATTGCAAGTTTTTAAACTTAAGTTTTTTAATCTTAAAACGATAGAATAAATAGGACTATTTCCATGTCTAAGATCTTCGATTTTGTAAAACCTGGTGTGATTTCTGGCGATGACGTACAGAAAGTATTTGAAGTAGCAAAAGAAAACAAATTTGCTCTTCCTGCTGTAAACGTTGTTGGTACTGACTCTGTAAACGCAGTACTAGAAGCAGCTGCTAAAGTTAAAGCTCCAGTAGTTGTTCAGTTCTCTAACGGCGGCGCTGCATTCTTCGCAGGTAAAGGCGTTAAACTTGAAGGTCAAGGCGCACAAGTTCTTGGCGCTGTAGCTGGTGCAAAATACGTACACGCTGTAGCTGAAGCTTACGGTGTTCCAGTTATCCTGCACACTGACCACGCTGCTAAGAAACTTCTTCCATGGATCGACGGTCTACTAGACGCTGGTGAAGAGTTCTTCGCACAAACTGGTAAGCCTCTATTCTCTTCTCACATGCTAGACCTTTCTGAAGAGTCTCTAGAAGAGAACATCGAAACATGTGCTAAGTACCTAGAGCGCATGGCTAAAATGAACATGACAATCGAGATCGAACTTGGTTGTACTGGTGGTGAAGAAGACGGCGTTGATAACTCTGATATGGACGCATCTGAGCTTTACACTTCTCCAGAAGACGTAGCATACGCTTACGAGAAACTAATGGCTGTTAGCCCACGTTTCACTATCGCTGCATCTTTCGGTAACGTACACGGTGTTTACCAAGCTGGTAACGTTGTACTTACTCCAACTATCCTACGTGACTCTCAAGCATACTGTGCAGAGAAGTTCGGTATCGCACCTAACGCTCTAAACTTCGTATTCCACGGTGGTTCTGGTTCTTCTGAAGCAGAAATCCAAGAGTCTATCGGCTACGGTGTTATCAAAATGAACATCGATACTGATACACAGTGGGCAACTTGGGACGGTATCCGTCAGTACTCTGCTGACAACTTCGATTTCCTACAAGGTCAAATCGGCAACCCAACTGGCGAAGCTGCTCCAAACAAGAAGTACTACGATCCACGCGTATGGCTACGTGCTGGTCAAGCTTCAATGGTTGCTCGTCTAGAGAAAGCATTTGCTGACCTTAACGCTGTAGACGTACTATAATTCTTTGAATTAAGTACTCTTTAAGTTTTAAAAACCCGCTCATTGAGCGGGTTTTTTTATATCTGATAAAAACTTGTACTAAATATGTGAAAAACCTAGCGTGCGGTGAATAAATTTCGTAGTCTTTTAGTTATCGGTATTTGTGTTTATCGGTAAGTTTTAATAATTCAAAAGCTTACATAAATATGACTTTGCAATCTGTCAAAGATAGGATATCGTGCCGAAAAACTGAACTTGGTTCAGTTTATAAAAAGGACTTGGCTTTAATTTACTTTTAACACAATGACTTAACGGTAATTACACTGTTTATTATATTGCAGAGTAAATGAGGCTTAAGGCAGTTTAGCCCATAGCATATTATATAGAGGATGCACATTATGGCTGATAGTTCGACAGCGATTGAGACTCCACTTGTGGATGGTTTGTCTCAAGCAGAGCAGTGGTTAACAAATAATTCAGATTTATTTATCCAATATGGCGTAAATATCATTTCAGCACTGATAATTCTATTTATTGGTAACCTTATTGTTAAAGCAGTAGCGAATAGCGTGTCTAAGGTTCTTCAGAAGAAGAAAATGGACCGAGCAGTTGTGGAGTTCGTCCATGGTTTAGTTCGTTACTTGTTGTTTGTGATTGTTTTAATTGCTGCACTTGGTCGTTTAGGTGTTCAAACGGCATCTGTAGTTGCTGTTATTGGTGCGGCTGGTTTAGCCGTTGGTCTTGCACTACAAGGCTCACTATCTAACTTTGCTGCTGGTGTACTTATCGTTGCATTCCGTCCATTTAAGTCTGGTGACTATGTGGAAATTGGTGGTGTGGCAGGTTCAGTTGATTCTATTCAAATCTTCCAAACGGTTCTAACAACGCCAGACAACAAAATGGTTGTAGTACCTAACGGTAGCGTTATCGGCAGCCCAATCACAAACTATTCTCGTCATGCGACGCGCCGTATTGATCTAATGATTGGTGTTTCTTACAACGCTGATCTTCAGAAGACAAAAGCGCTACTGACTAAGATCTGTGAATCTGATGAGCGTGTACTGAAAGAACCTGGCGTTCAAGTTGGTGTTCATACGCTTGCTGATTCTTCAGTTAACTTCGTTGTTCGTCCATGGGTTAGCACTGCTGACTACTGGAATGTTTATTTCGACCTGATGCAAGCAATCAAAGAAGGCTTGGATAACGAGGGTATCGAAATTCCATTCCCGCAAATGGATGTACACATGAATAAAGTAGAAGCTTAATTCCTAGTTAGTTTTTATAACTATAAGCTTTTATAAGGAAAGGCGGATAACTTAGGTTATCCGCCTTTTTTGTTGGTTTCATGAAGCTAAATAGATTTACCAGTATTGCTCAATAAGTCCATCGGTAAGCACCGTTGCTATGGCGAACATCATGGTTGCGACTGCGATATCAATGCCTTTCTTAACCTTAGGTTTAGATAGCGTCGGGCCTAGTTTTGCAGCGCCTAATGACAAAGAATAGAACCAGACGAACGAAGCCAATATAGTCCCCATAGCAAATGCAATTCTGTCGTTGCCTTCAAATTGCCCACCAATGGATCCAAGAACTACCACGGTATCCAAATAGAGATGTGGGTTTAATACTGTTACTGCCAATGCCCCTAAAATAACGGTGCGCTTGCCACGCGCTAATATCTCACCTTTCGACTCATCACTGGTGCGCACTTTGAATGCACTGCGTAGTGAGAGCAAACCATACACAGTCAGAAAAGCGATGCCACCTAGTGTCACTGAGGTAAGCAGTAATTCATTTTGCGACAAGATCGCTCCGCCGCCAAAAATGCCTAATGAGATAAACAGAGTATCGAGCAGGCTACAAATCGTTGCTGTCGTTAAATGATGATTGCGTTTTATCCCTTGATTTAGGACGTACGCATTCTGAGCGCCAATAGGGATAATCATACTTGCCCCTAGACCAAAACCTTGTAATAAAACCCAAAAACTCATTTTAACCTCCACTTATTTAACGATATTTACGTGCTATATGGCGAAGATACTCTGACCCTTTAAATAAGTATAATTAATGATTTTAATCCATTATTAGAGTTGCTAATGTGGTGATGAGTTAGCTTAAAAAGGAAGCAAATTGATGCGCGGATTGGATTATAAATGGATTGAAGCACTGGATGCTGTAGTAAAACAACGTAGTTTCGAAAGGGCTGCTGAGCAGTTATATATCTCCCAGTCGGCGGTATCTCAACGCATCAAACAGCTGGAAAAGTGGTTGGCTCAGCCAGCCTTGGTGAGAGAAAGCCCGCCTAGGCCAACGCCTGCGGGTAAAAAACTACTGGGCTTATATCGCCGTGTTCGTTTGTTAGAGCACGAGCTTGTGCCTGAGTTGATGAATGAAGAGGGTAATCAACCACTATCGATATCCATAGCCACCAACGCTGATAGTTTGGCGACATGGTTGCTACCAGCTTTGTCGGATGTGATTAAGTCTCGCCAAGTCGAGTTGAACCTCGCGATTCATGGTGAGTCGAGAACCATTGAAAAGATTAAAAGTGGCGAGGTGGCCGGTGCAATCAGTTTGGAGTCTCAAGCGATTCCTGGCTGCAGTGCTGACTATCTCGGTAGGATGGATTATGTGTGCGTGGCTAGCCCTGACTTTCATCAGCGTTACTTTGCAGAGGGCGTAAACTACGCCACCTTAAGCAAAGCACCTGCGGTTTCCTATGATCAATACGATGATCTGCATAAGAAGTTTCTGCATGATCATTTTAACGTCCCGAGAGACAGTGTGATCAATCATACAGTCGGCAGTTCAGAAGCATTTGTGCGCTTGGCATTATCGGGTGTAGCCTATTGCTTGATCCCCCGATTACAGATTATCGATGAGCTCGAGTCTGGTGCTCTGATTGATATTACCCCTGGCTTTCTGCTCTCTTATCGCATCTATTGGCACCATTGGCAGCTTGAGAGCGGAGTATTAAAAGAGGTATCCCAAGCAATATTGAGTTTTGCTCACAATCACTTACCTCAGTAAACTGTTGGTTTTTTCAGCGTCAAAGTTCTGTTAGAAGTGTGTGCTCTGGATTGGCTAAACGATAAATTGCTCTATGATGAAAGGACATTTGTTTAGCATAGGTCATACCTAATGAAGCTTGTACCAAAGATGTTAGCAACGTCTCTTACTCTTACTGCGGCGTTGAGTGCTGTGAGTTTTCCATCATTGGCTGACTCTCCATCCTTTCCTCATATTTCAACGACAGGCTATGGTGAAGTGATCGCTACACCTGATATGGCGACATTCTCTGTGAGAGTCGTGGAATCGACGATGACTGCTGAACAGGCTAAAAATACCGTTGATAAAGTCGTGACAGGCTTTCTAAACAAGTTGCATCAAGCTGGTGTTGATGAGGCGAGTGTACACAGCTCTAACCTGTATTTATCTCCTCAATATCATTACCCGAAAGATGGCAAACCGGAACTGGTTGGCTACCGCGCCTCACGTAATGTGACCGTTCAAGTGACTGAGCTAGCTAATCTTAATGAGTACATGGATATTGCGATTGGAGAAGGCATTAATCAGATCGACAACATCCAACTGCAAGTTCGCGACCAAGCTAAGTATCAAGAGCAAGCGCGCTTAGAAGCCATTAAAGATGCGACATCAAAAGCTAAATCATTGGCGAGTGGTTTTGAGCGCGAGTTAGGTGATGTATGGCGCGTGGATTACAACGCCCAATCTTCTCAGCCAGTACTCATGCGTTCAATGGCGATGGATGCAAGAACAGAATCGAACTCTTATGAAGACTCAACGATCACCATTCGTGATCGCGTGAATGTGATCTACCAGATCGAAGAGTAATGACAGTGCTATAGAAGGTTTTGGATCATGACGACCTAATTACCTACGATAGGCCAAATGCTAAAAAGGCTCTCATGATGAGAGCCTTTTTTATGCATTTTGAGTGCGATGATTAGTGAAGAAGACGAGCACGGATTGTGCCTTCGATCTCTTTCAGTTTAAGCAGTGCTTCTTCAGAGCGATCGGCTTCTACATCGATAACGACATAACCCATATCAGCCGCAGTCTGTAGGTATTGACCCGCGATGTTGATCCCTTCCTCAGCGAAGATGGTGTTGATCTGAGTTAGGATGCCTGGGCGGTTTTCGTGAATGTGTAATAAACGAGACGTTCCAGTATGCAGTGGTAGTGATACCTCAGGGAAGTTAACACTTGATAGCGTAGAGCCGTTATCAGAGTATTTCGCTAGCTTACCAGCAACTTCAACACCAATATTCTCTTGTGCTTCTTGAGTTGAACCACCCACGTGAGGCGTTAGGATCACGTTATCGAACTGCATTAATGGAGACTCAAACGGGTCTGCATTGGTTTTTGGTTCTGTTGGAAAAACATCAATAGCCGCACCTGCAAGGTGTCCAGACTCCAGAGCGCCACACAGAGCAGGAATATCGACTACCGTGCCACGAGCTGCGTTGATAAAGATAGAACCAGGCTTCATGCGCTCGAACTCTTCTTTACCCATCATGTCTTTTGTTTCGTTGGTTTCAGGTACATGCAAAGAGATTACGTCACACTTGTTCAGTAATTCCGTCATGGTATGAACTTGCGTTGCGTTACCCAGAGACAGTTTGTTTTCAATGTCGTAGAAGTAAACACGCATGCCAAGGTTTTCAGCAATAATACCCAGTTGAGTACCGATGTGACCGTAGCCAATAATACCTAAACGCTTACCACGGGCTTCGTAAGAGTTGTCGGCACTCTTTTTCCAGATGCCACGGTGTGCAAGCGCGTTCTTTTCTGGAATGCCACGTAGTAGCAATAGAACCTGACCAAGAACGAGCTCAGCAACGCTTCGAGTGTTTGAGAACGGTGCGTTGAACACAGGGATACCGCGTTTTGCTGCTGCTTGAAGGTTGACTTGGTTAGTACCAATACAGAAACAACCGACGGCAACTAGCTTTTCAGCTGCATCAATAACTTCTTGGGAGATATTAGTGCGAGAACGAATACCAATGAAATGAGCATCTTTTACTGCTTCAAGAAGTTCATCTTCCGGTAGCGAGCCTTTGTGGTACTCAATGTTTGTGTAACCAGCGGCTTGCAGTACTTCTACAGAAGAAGGGTGAAGACCTTCTAGAAGTAGAATTTTAATTTTTTCTTTTTCCAGTGAAACTTTGGCCATTGTTCTCGTCCTTAAAATGGAAAGGTTGGGCAAATGCGGCGCACGTGCTACAAAATGGCTGAAAGGGGAACAAATTCACCACTTTGTTAGGAGACAAACGTTTTCCCTGTGCGTCTTCTGAACAATAAAGTAACAAAAAAAAAATGTTTTGGGTAAGAAAATTACGGAATAAGACATAATTTTACAGCAATAAAGCAAAAAAAACGGCGCCCTAGGGCACCGTATGTAATGAAGTAACAGAAAAACTCAATCTTCTATTATTTATTCTTCGATTTTTGCACCTTCAGGCGTGCCGGTGATAACCACATCAGCACCACGGTGAGCGAACAGACCAACCGTCACCACACCAGCTATACCATTGATGATATCTTCTAGTTGTTTCGGGTTTTCGATCGCCATGCCGTACACATCTAGGATCACGTTGCCGTTATCGGTTGTGCAGCCTTCGCGGTAAACTGGGTCACCACCAAGCTTAACCAACTCACGTGCCACGTATGAACGTGCCATTGGGATTACTTCAACAGGCAGTGGGAATTTACCCAACACATCAACTGCTTTAGTGCCGTCAACAATACACACAAACTTATCAGAGATAGCCGCTACGATTTTTTCACGAGTCAAAGCAGCGCCGCCGCCTTTGATCATATCGCGTGAAGCGTTAATCTCGTCTGCGCCATCAACATAGATGTCTAGTTTGAATACGTCGTTGCACTCAAATACTTTGATTTCTAGTGCTTCTAGTTTTTCAGTAGAGGCTACAGAGCTTGAAACCGCACCTTTGATTTTGTCTTTCATTGTGCCAAGTGCGTCGATGAAGTGATTTACTGTAGAGCCAGTACCTACACCTACAATGCTGCCTTCTTCAACATATTGAAGTGCTGCCCAGCCAGCTGCTTTTTTCATTTCATCTTGAGTCATGCCATTCTCCTGAATAAGGTCTTGCGCTTTGAATTAATCGTTCGCGTATTGAAGTTAACGTTTAAATATCGAGGTTAACGTTTGCGGCGCGATTATAGCGCTTTAATGGTTGTTTTCCCATTGCCAAGTTTTACTCGGAGTCACGATTTTAGGTAACGGAATGTCCCATTCTTCAATCGGTAGCGTATCAACATGTTGGCAATCATGAGCCAAACCAATAGGAGCTGCACCTTCGCCCGTCTCGAACCACTTTGCCAAGGTGCGATCGTAATATCCGCCGCCCATACCTAAACGATGGCCATGGGAGTCAAAGCCGACAAGGGGCGTAAGAATAAGGTCGAGTTGCTGACAAGGTTTAACCAGCATTTGATTGAGCTGAGGTTCGACAATACCGTACTTATTCAAGACCGTCGGTGTGGTTGGCGAGTAGTGTAAAAACAGCAGGTGCCCGGCAGAGAAGGGGTGCAATACTGGTAAATAAGTTTGCTTACCTTGCGCCCATAACCATTCGATTAAAGGCTGAGTATCGAGTTCGCCATCGATAGAGATATAGAGGGCAATATGCTGAGCAGACTGAATTTCATCAAGCTGCATGCACTGCTTAACTAAGTCGATACCGGATTGAGTTTGTTGGTCGCCAGATAAGGCATTGCGTTTGATACGGATCTGTTTGCGAAATTCGCTGCGTGTGAGCGTCTTCATAAGAAGGGATACCCCAAAGTGCCGTTGAGAATAGATGGCCCTTGAACCAGCGAGTTCAAGGCGGATCAGCAATGATTACCGTAGGCTTCTCGGCGGACCGAGCATGCTCAATAGCACTCAAGTACTAACCCTTAGGGATTGCTTATCGGCTCGGGGACGTGAATCCTCTGACAAACACTCCAGGGTAAATTTTGTGTACGCTATTGCTGTCCGTGCTTAACTTTACTGAGGACATCTGAAAGTGATGTCGTGAGCTGTTCCATTCGCTCGGTCAGTGCGTTTTGTTCATCATTTGCTTCAAACTTCTTGGTTTGTAATTCGTAGCAAATATTCAGAGCTGCGATAGTCAGCAGCTTCACTTCATTGGTTACCTTAGTACGTTCAGCCATCTCTTTCAATCGATTATCAAGATCGGCCGCCGCTGCAATCAATGACTCTTCTTGCCCTGGTGGACAATTCACTCGAGTCAGTTTTCCTAATATTTCAACGTCTACCGCTTGATTACTCATGATGGATGAACTCTTTAACGCGCTATTTTAAGGCTGTTGCCCTTCGCCATTTTTTGAGAAAGAAAAAGTGCAAGTACCGATGAGGAAGCAATCTCCTCTGAGGGAGAAACTATAGGTAAACCGCTATTAAGATTCAAGCTTTTCAGAGTGACTGTTTGTAAATGAGAGCTTGAGCACACAGTAATTCAGCAAATTGAACAATTGGTAGTCAGTCATCCTTCAATTGCTGGGGATCGATGCTTACCAGAATTGGGGTGAAGTGGTACGATTATACTATCGATATAAAGAATAACTGAGCGAGCTATCTGATGAGCGAAACTACTTTACCTGACTACCTAACGGTTGCGACTGAACTTCAATCGGCAAGTCTAGCCGTAACCCCTGCTGAGATGCACGGTTTATTAACGGGTATGTTAAGCGGAGGCTTAAGCCTTGCAGATAAAAGCTGGCAACCACTGATCTTCGATTACACCAATGAAGGCATGGATTGGCCAGATCGCGCATTAACGCTAGCGGAAGCGACACTGAAAGTAACGACCAGTGAAATCACAGGTTCGGGTATGGAATTGTCTATGTTGCTGCCTGACGAAGACGCAAGCGCAAGCCTATTTGACTTGGCTGATGGTGTGTCTGATTGGATTAACCATTTCATTACTGGTCTAGGCTTGGTTGGCGCTCAATTGAACAAAGCGTCTGACAGTACAAAAGAAGCATTAGCTGATCTAGAAGAGATGGCTAAGCTAGGCATTGACGAAGAAGATGATCTGGAAGAGCAAGCGCAGCTTCTAGAGCACGTTATTGAGCACGTAAAAGCGTGTGCACTAACGATTCATGCTGAATTTGGTGCTCGCCCATCTGAAGATGCGGCGCCTACCATTCATTAATTCGTTGGCCGGTTTGAGGTTATGATGGCTCAGTATGATGTTGTAATTGCTGGTGGCGCAATGGCAGGGGCAACCTTAGCCCTTGCTTTGAATCACCTAAGCCAAGGTTCACTGTCGATTGCGGTAGTGGAGCCTTATCAGGTTGATCATCAAGCTCACCCTGGGTTTGATTCTCGTTCGATTGCTTTGTCCTATGGCACGGTGCAGATCCTGGATTCTTTGCGCTTATGGCAATCTATCGCTCCGGTCGCGACCCCGATTAAAGATATCCATGTTTCGGATCGCGGGCATGCCGGAATGACAGACATCTACAGTGAAGAGCTTGCTGTAGATGCGCTTGGCTACGTGGTCGAGTTAGCAGATGTGGGTCGAATCTATCAGCAGAAACTTGAATCAGAAGCGGCAATTACCATGCTTTGTCCTGAGTCTGTTAGTAAAGTTGAACGTGAAGAAGCGTTGACGACGATTGAACTGACAAGTGGGCAAACAGTAACCACTAAGTTACTGGTTGCTGCTGACGGTGCAATCTCAACCTGTTGCCAACAGCTCAATATCTCATTGAGTGAGCACGACTTTGAGCAAGTCGCTGTGATTGCCAATATTGTGGCGAGTGAACCTCACCAAGGTCGCGCATTTGAGCGTTTTACCCATCATGGGCCAGTTGCTCTATTACCGATGAGTGACAACCGTTTATCGTTGGTTTGGTGTTTAACACCAGAGCAAGCACAAAAAGTGATGACGCTAAACGACAATGAATTTCTTGAGCAATTGCAGAATGACTTTGGCTGGCGACTTGGCCGATTAGAGAAGGTCGGCAAGCGCGCGAGTTACCCTCTGATTCTTCGTCACCGACAGCAAAATATCTCTCATCGATTTGCCATTGTTGGTAATGCTGCTCAAACGCTTCACCCAATTGCGGGGCAAGGCTTTAACCTAGGCATCCGAGATGTGGCTTCCTTGGCAGAAGAGTTGTGTACCCAGTTAGATGATGTAGGTCGTTACCGTGGTCTTGTTAACTTTAGAAAGCGTAGAGAACAAGACCGAGACGCAACGATCACGTTGACTTCAAGCCTAGTTCACCTGTTCTCAAACGATTATATGACCGCTCGCATTGGGCGTAATCTTGGGTTAGCCGTAATAGATAACCTTCCACCACTTAAAGGTCCACTTTTGCGTCATACGCTTGGCCTAGTAGAAAGATAAGGTAATAAATAATGATGCAAAGTGTTGATATCGCGATTGTTGGTGGTGGCATGGTTGGCCTAGCGCTTGCTGCTGCCCTAAAAGACAGTGACCTAAGAATCGCTGTCATTGAAGGCAGAGCGCCTAGTGAAGGGCTGAGTGAGCTGCCTGATGTGCGTGTATCCGCGTTGAGTCGTTCTAGTGAAGTGATTCTTCGTAACCTAGGTGCATGGCAAGGTATCGAACAAAGACGCGCTGCACCGTATCAAGCGATGGAAGTGTGGGAACAAGACAGTTTCGCTCGTATTGAGTTTGACTCGACACGCTTGGCTCAGCCGAACTTGGGTCATATCGTTGAAAACCGTGTGATTCAATTAGCGCTGCTTGATCAGGTTAAGAAACAAGACAACGTCAGCCTGTATATGCCCGCAACGTGTAAAACGATGGCGATTGGTGAAAGTGAAGCTTGGTTAACATTGGACAATGGTCAAGCACTGACAGCTAAGTTAGTTGTTGGAGCAGACGGCGCAAACTCTTGGGTTCGTAAGCAGCAAGATATCCCATTAACACATTGGGATTACGGACACAGTGCGATTGTCGCGAACATCAAAACCACAGAGCCGCACCACAGCGTTGCTCGTCAAATCTTCACGCCTCAAGGCCCATTGGCATTCCTACCAATGCAACCAAGCAACATGAGCTCGATTGTTTGGTCTACGGAACCAAATCGTGCCGAGAACCTCGTATCAATGTCGGATGCTGAATTCAACAAGCAGTTAACAGCTGAGTTCGATGCAAAGCTGGGCTTATGTGAAGTGGTTGGTGACCGTTTTGCCTTCCCACTGCGCATGCGTTATGCGCGTGACTTTGCGGTAGAGCGTGTGGCTTTGGTTGGTGATGCTGCTCATACCATTCACCCATTAGCAGGGCAGGGCGTGAACCTTGGCCTATTAGACGCAGCAAGCCTAGCGCAAGAGCTGTTAAAGCTATGGTCTGCGGGTGAAGACATTGGCACCAAGCGTAATCTTCGCGGCTACGAGCGCTGGAGAAAAGCAGAGGCGGCGAAAATGATTGCTTCAATGCAGGGCTTTAAAGATCTGTTTGAAGGCGATAACCCAGCTAAGAAGCTGATTCGTGGCATTGGTATGAAGCTTGCGGGCCAATTACCGGGTGCGAAAGATGAGATCATGAAGCGCGCACTGGGTTTGTCTGGCAATCTTCCTGACTTAGCTAAGCGTCCAGTGACTCATCGATAATGACATAGTGTTCTGGTGGTATATCGAATCATCATTGATACGAAAATTGGTACGAAAAAAGGGTTGGCATAATGCCAACCCTTTTTGTTTTTAATTCTGTAGATAATCAGGTCATGCGTACGCGCAGCGCAGTTTCATGATTTCACTATTTATTTCTTTCACTGTTTGAAAGTGACGTTTTTCTGCTCGGTCTGGTAGCACTAGCTTACCGTTATCAAACTCAAATTTTCCTACGCCGTAAATGTAGATTCGTCCTTTGAAAAGTCGACTTACATGTTTAGCAATCATACACGGTGTATAGCGCTTAAACAGTCTCATTCTTAATTATCCTTATATTTACCTAGCCTGCATATTATAGAAAAATTCCGAGATAATAATTGTGATAAGCATGGAGTTATATGCAGTAGCGTTGACGTTAATTAGATATTTGTGCTGTTCTAAGCACTTTCTTCAGTAAATATCTATTTTTACGTGAGCTCCTCCCCAAAATAATACTGAGTAGTGAACTGCCGTGAACTTTTCTGTTCAGTATTAAGCAGTGATAATGTTACAAGTATAAGAATAGGCGGGATTTTTTTGTTTGTGTAATCAAATTGTAAATTTCGGACAAAAAAAAGCCCGTCTAAAACGGGCGAATAGTCACAGATGCATTACACAAAAGTGGATACTGATGTTACTCAGTGGATTCACTTGCACTGATTTGCTTAATAGCTAGTCAGTAAATTTACAATAACGCAAATTTAACTTTGTGACTACTTATGCTTTTATTTTGAGTAACTATTTATTAATGGTGTGTTCTTCTTATGACGAGGTTCACACTAAAAATGTACTCAATGAAATATTAAAATGAAGTTTGCGAAGCATGATCTAAACGATCATCGACTGATGTCCGCGACGGTCGGTGCACATAGCGCCATAAGATCATTGAGATCCAGCGCAACGCCAGCCATTCGGTCGCCGGAGCTAATGGTTACGGTCGAGTTGTTTTGAATGGAAGGATCAAAAATGATCGGCATGTGTCTCTTGAGAGCGAGCGGACCAACACAACCCACTTTAAAACCGGTGATCGCTTCAACATCAGCGAGCGACACACAGGTCATTCGACGGCAATTCAGTACCGAGCGTACTTTCTTGGGGTCGACAGAGCGATCGCCAGCAGTACAGGCTAACGCATACTGGTTGCCCATATCCTTGAGCAGGATGCACTTCACCATTTGAGAGGCGTCGATGCCTCGCTCTTGTGCGGTTTCTTCAATGCTGGTGGTTGGCTTGCTTTGCATCAGCAGGCGATAATTCACCTGCTGTTGATCCAGCCATTGTGTAATCAGCGTTTCCACGTGGTTACTCGTCGTCAAGGCTGTACGGCAGTGGCAGGATATTCCATGTTTGATCAGGCTGCGCGGTCAGTCGCAGCTGAACATCGTCATCAAGGTTGTTTGGCAGTACCATCAAACCAATCGCTCGGTTATCAGCAAATTGATAGACGTTTAATAGTCGGCCTGCGCCACGCCAGTTCTCACCCACACTACGTTCCAGTTCAATAGGGTTTTCTAACGACAGCACGTCCGCAGTTGTGCCCGACACAATGCGCATCTCACGCTTGTTCATGCCACGGTACTTAGCACGAGCAACCGTTTCTTGACCTGTGTAACAGCCTTTTGAAAAGCTGATACCGCCAATCGCTTGCAGGTTAAGCGCTTGAGGGATGTGCTCGTTTTGCTCTGCTTTCGATAGGTTAGGCTGAGCATCAAGAATTTCATGATATTGCCAAAGTGTTTCTGATACTTTCTCCGCAGCGCTGTTTGATACCAAGGCTTCAGCGGCTTCTTCTGTCACAAGTAGAGCCCAGCGGTTATCTGCAACTTGAACCGCTGTACCACCAGAGATAGCACGCACATTACCTTGGCTTTCTGAAATAGAATCAATGTATTGATTAGCTGACGAACCCATCACACCGATAACAACGTCAGACGTTTGCTCGATATCGACCTTAGAGAACACCGCGTACTTCTTGATTTCAACGAGCTCGACTTCAATCGCTGATTTAGGTTGCATGAGTGCGTAGCCACCGTTGTGGTGGAACAAACGAAAGATACTCCATACCTTTCCTTTTGCATCACAGTGCGCGCCTAATGTGGATTCATCATTAGGAAGAGTGACGACATCGCACGTTACTTGACCCTGTAGGTACGACTTTTTGTCATCGCCTATCATGGTAATTGCACTCCAGTCTGATACGTGTGTCATCATCAGTTCTGGAAGCGATTCATTTTGCGTATGAGCGAGTGGCTGAAATATGTTTTTCCAATCCATTTTATCTTTCCTAAGAATTTTATTTGGCTCTATGTTAATCCGGTTCTGTTTCTTTGTCAGCCTAGGTTTTTTTGTGAGCTTAGATAGGGACTGTGACTCACATAGTAGTTGCAGGGCGTATGACTTGTTACACTCCGAGAAAGAAAAATTATAGGTGAGGATAGCCAATGTACACTGCAGAGCAGAAAGCACGAATTAAATGGGGTTGCCGTCGCGGCATGTTAGAACTTGATGTAGTCATCATGCCATTTTTCGAAGAGTGTTTTGATTCATTGCAAGAGCAGGAACAGCGCGAGTTTGTTTCTCTATTAGAGTGTGATGATCCAGATTTGTTTACTTGGGTAATGGGCCACGGACGCAGTGAAAACCTAGGCCATGCATCAATGGTTGATAAAATTGTCGCACACAACCTCAGCAAGGTTCGTTAAGCTTCAGCTTAACCCTTCGTATTCCGCATTATTTGCAAAAGGCACTATTTTTGGGTGCCTTTTGTTTTTCATCGTCCTGTCTTCTATTCCACTTGCCGCCAGCCTTTATTGCTTAGCTTTAATGATCCGCTTGTTCAGAAACAATCATGTGATTCTAAATAGTGTCTATGGGCGTTTTGATTACAGAGAGGATGGTGATATTCGACTCAATGACCGAACTTACCGACTCAAGTCCGTTGATAAGATCTGGGCGCAGTTCTTCGTTAAATTGCAGTTTGAATGTGGGCACTCGGTACTGCTTTGGCGGGACAGCTGTTGCGAGCGCGAATATCGTCATTTTCTGGCGAACTTACAACGAACACGCTAGATAAAAGAAAGCGTTAGACAAAAGAAAAGGGAGCTCTCGGCTCCCTTTCGTTTAATCATTTTCCGCTGACGGCTAATTCGCTAAGCACGTTTAACCAATTATTATGATTGGCGTTTCTCTGGCGTCAGAATCGTTGGGCCACTGTCTTCTGCAAGTTCAGGGTAATCCAACGTGTAGTGGAGGCCGCGGCTCTCTTTACGTTGCATTGCACAACGAACCATTAGCTCTGCCACTTGTAGCAAGTTACGCAGTTCTAATAGGTTATTCGAAACCTTGAAGTAGCTGTAGTACTCATGAGTTTCTTGTTGCAGCATCTGAATGCGACGCAATGCTCGCTCTAGTCGTTTATCCGTTCGAACAATGCCCATGTAATCCCACATGAATAGGCGCAGTTCGTGCCAGTTGTGTTGAATGATAACTTCTTCATCACTGTTGGTGACCTGGCTTTCATCCCATGCTGGCAGTTCAGCGCACAGTTGAGATTGGTCGATGTTCTCAACGATATCTTTTGCTGCTGCCCATGCGTAAACCACACACTCAAGCAGTGAGTTAGAAGCCATTCGGTTTGCACCGTGTAAGCCGGTGTAGCTCACTTCGCCAATCGCATACAAGTTCGTTAGGTCGGTTTGACCCTGCTTATTCACCATGACACCACCACACGTGTAGTGAGCGGCTGGTACGATAGGGATCGGCTCTTTGGTCATGTCGATGCCCAAGTCCATCAAGCGAGTATGGATCATCGGGAAGTGCGCTGTGATGAATTCTTCAGGCTTGTGGCTGATATCAACATACATACAGTCGGCACCTAAGCGCTTCATTTCGAAGTCAATTGCACGAGCAACCACATCACGTGGCGCCAGTTCACCGCGCTCATCGAAGTCCTTCATAAAGCGAGAACCATCTGGACGACGCAAGTAAGCACCTTCACCACGCAGTGCTTCCGTTAGTAGGAAGTTACGCGCTTCTGGGTGGAATAAACAAGTTGGGTGGAACTGGTTGAACTCAAGGTTTGCCACACGACAACCCGCACGCCAAGCGATAGCAATACCATCACCTGAAGAAACATCTGGGTTAGAGGTGTATTGGTAAACCTTTGAAGCGCCGCCTGTTGCTAATACAACAAACTTAGCGCGCACGGTTTCAACATGTTCTTGGTTACGGTTCCAAATGTAGGCACCGATCACCTTGTCTTTTGAACCACCAATCTTATCTTCCGTGATCAAATCCAGCGCATTGTGGCGCTCGAAGATCTCGATATTTGGGTGGTTGTTGACGT
Organism: Vibrio sp. 10N.261.55.A10; assembly: GCF_041470825.1. Classification (NCBI taxonomy): domain Bacteria; kingdom Pseudomonadati; phylum Pseudomonadota; class Gammaproteobacteria; order Vibrionales; family Vibrionaceae; genus Vibrio; species Vibrio sp. 10N.261.55.A10. Next base: position 36,583 of record NZ_JBFRNC010000030.1, read on the forward strand.
TATCTTGTAGTGAGGTTTGCATCGCCATGCCAGTTGCATCGGCAGCGTGCAGAATTCTGCGGTGACTGTGGCCACCCTCACGAGTGAGGTGATATTTTGGTTGGCCTTCTGTGCTGTTCTCATCTTTATCAAATGGAACACCACCATCAATCAGCCATTGCACACACTCTTTCGCATTTTCAGCAATGAATTGAACTGTATCTTCTTCGCATAACCCAGCCCCAGCGATTTGAGTATCCTCTACATGAGACTCAATACTGTCCGACTCATCGAACACCGCGGCGATACCACCTTGTGCGTAATACGTCGATCCTTCGCTGCGTGGTCCTTTGCTTAATACAATTACTTTTGCATGTTCTGCTACGCGTAAGGCTAATGACAAGCCTGCCGCACCACTTCCTACCACTAATACATCACACTGATGTTCACGGTTTGCGTTCATAAAACTTATTAAATCCCGGGCTATAGTCGAGTTGTCCACTCTCAATTGACTTTGTCTTGTTTTAGGAGTTTGGCTAAGACTGTTATAATCTCTCCAGAGTCATCCTTAAACGCTATGCAAAATCAATATATAGACAGCTATCTAGAAATATTTAATTGCTCAATACCATTGCTTTTGCTCAAGTTTCCCCAAATTGATAGGGATAGCTATTTTTATTACATCACATTGTGAAACAATAATGGCAAATAATTTTAAGAAAGTTGGAACTTTCGGTATTTGGCTTAGTCACAATAGTGCTCTTGTAGACGGTGGTGTCAATACTACATTTCGCATAATTAGTACCCATATCTGTGAAGGTGAGGGTTATAACAATAGGAGTACCCGCTCGAATGAACGAGCAGCTAACCGATCAAGTGTTGATTGAGCGAGTTCAGAGTGGAGATAAGCAGGCATTTAACTTACTAGTGGTTAAGTATCAAAACAAAGTTTGTAATCTTATCTCTCGATACGTGAATAATTCCGGTGATGTACCTGATGTAGCACAAGAAGCTTTTATTAAAGCTTACCGCGCGATACCTAACTTTCGTGGCGAGAGTGCCTTCTATACATGGTTATACCGAATTGCCGTGAACACCGCTAAAAATCATATCGTTGCCCAAAGCCGTAGGCCGCCAGTAACCGATGTAGATGCAGAAGATGCAGAATATTACGAAACAGGCAGCGCGTTAAAAGAAATATCGAACCCTGAGAACTTAACGCTGTCTAAAGAATTGAAACAAGTTGTTTTTGGAGCGATTGAAGCGCTACCAGAAGACTTAAAAACTGCAATGACGTTGCGAGAGCTCGAAGGTTTGAGCTACGAAGAGATTGCAGAAGTAATGGATTGCCCTGTAGGAACCGTACGTTCGCGTATTTTCCGAGCTCGTGAAGCGGTGGAAAAGAAAATCAAACCTCTTTTGCAACGCTAGAACTTGTAATAATTATGGTGAAAATAATGGCTGATAAAGAAAAGCTTTCGGCACTCATGGATGGTGAAACGATCGATAAAGCTCTCATTGTAGATCTAGAATCTGATCAAGAAAGCATGGATACTTGGCAGAGTTACCATTTAATTGGTGATGTTATGCGTGGGGATTCGCCAGAAACTCCAGAGTGGAACATTGCTAATAGTGTAGCGGCAGCGCTTGAGAACGAGCCTGCACATGGTTCAATGTCGAACCTGCACCAAGTGAATGTTGAACCTACTGTTGCTCCAATTGAAGAGCAACCTAAACCTCAGCAAGCGAAGCGTCAGCTTCCGGCGTGGTTACAACAGTTTGGACAAGTTGCCGTGGCAGCGTGTGTTTCATTAGCCGTTGTATTAGGTGTTCAACAATATGGTGGTAGCGACCCTGCAGCACCAGAGCAGTTGCCTGTACTCCAGACGATTCCATTTGCCGGTTCTGCGGAACCAGTAAGTTTAACGCGTGACTCTGTTGAGAAACCAGCATCTGAAGCTAACTTGCAAGAGCAGCGCAAACGCGTTCATGCATTGTTAGAAGATTATGAGCTGCAGCTAAGATTAAACAGTGATGCATCGCCAATGCAAGATGCACATCTAGAATCGGACATTGAATGAAGAAAATCCTGGTCAGTGCACTGACACTGTTCAGCTTGATGTCTCCAACAGCCTTTGCAGAGGAAACCACTGCAAAGGCCTTGTTGCATCAAATGAACGAGGCCAGTCAGCATCTAAATTACGAACTCTCCTACATTTTGATAAAGAAGAGCAGTATTGAGCCTCTTGTTTATCGCCATGCGGTTAACGACGACCAACAACTTGCACACCTTGTTTATCTAAGCGGCCCTGTTCGTGAAGTCATTCGACGTGGCAACGAAGTTAGCTACATCGAGCCGGGTACAGAGCCATTTACGATTCAGTCAGGCAGCATGGTTGCGCCTGTTATTCCGATGATTAATCGAGATATCGAATCTCTGAATCAGTACTACGACTTTGTGAAAGTTGGTCGCTCTCGTGAAGCAGGTAGCACCACTCAAGTGCTGCGTGTCGTGCCGAAAGATGGCCTTCGCTACTCTTACGTGGTTTGGGTAGACGAAAAAACGAATCTTCCTTTGCGTGCCGACCTTTTGGATCGTGATGGCGAAGTGCTTGAACAGTACCGCACTATCTCTTACGTGGTGAACGATAAGATTGCTGAGGCTATGGGTGGCTTGAGCCAAGCTCAATTGCCGAAAGTTTTATCATTACCGGAAGGCTTAGTGAGTGAAACTAACTGGCAAGCGTCGTGGATTCCTGAAGGGTTTAAATCAAAAGAGCTTAGCCGCTATCAAATGGCTGCGACCGATAAAATGGTTGAAAGTCAGCTTTTCAGTGATGGACTGTTTAACTTTTCGGTTTATATCGCGGAAAAAGATGAGCATTCATTGAAAGGGCAGCTGGTGCGTCAAGGGCGTAGAACCTTGCACAGCTTAGTGATTGGCGATAAAGAGATCTCTGTGGTTGGTGACATTCCGCCGGCAACTGCAAAACGTATTGCTCAGTCAGTTACATTTAATAAATCGGTACAAGCGCAATGATGACCGCGCTGGCGACCGTTAGCTCGGTTGAACAAAAAGGTAAGCAATACTTTGTTCAATTGAGCTGCGAACAACAAACCAGTTGTAGCAGCTGTTCTTCTCAAAAAAACTGCGGTACGGGTATTGTGACCAAGGCTGTTGGCAATAAATCTTTGTTTTGGCAGCTTAAAACCAAAAGCTTAGTCAAAGCTGGACAAATCGTAGAAATTGGCTTTCCAGAAAAAAGCCTACTTCAGTCGGCGGCGATTGTTTATCTCATCCCACTTTTCATGTTGATGATTGGTGCTGGTTTTGGGCAACTCTTGTTACAACCCTTACTCCAGGGGGGCGAGGGCATTGTTATCTTAAGTGCAGCACTGTTTACTGCTGGTGGGATTGCCTTAGCGAAGCGGTTAGCCAAACCCATGGAAGACAAATCCAAGCAAGAAGTCGTCTTGATTCGAATCCTAGGTGAGTCTCTCGTCTAATTTATGATGCTTCTTGCCCTTAAATTGGGTAGAATCTGCCAACTTGATTGAAATGCCGCCACCAATGCTGACTGTAGATTGGACGCGTCGCGGCTTTCTTATTATCCCTATTCAAAGAGTTTAGTCACACCAAGCCTATGAAGCACATTCGTAATTTTTCGATTATCGCCCACATCGACCACGGTAAGTCGACCCTTTCTGACCGCTTAATCCAAGTTTGTGGAGGATTAAGTGAACGTGAGATGGCAGCTCAAGTCCTCGATTCTATGGATATAGAACGCGAGCGTGGTATTACAATTAAAGCGCAGAGTGTGACTTTAGACTACAAAGCTAAAGATGGTGAAACTTACCAACTTAACTTTATCGACACTCCTGGACACGTAGACTTCTCTTACGAAGTATCTCGTTCTCTAGCGGCTTGTGAAGGCGCACTACTTGTAGTGGATGCTGGCCAAGGTGTTGAAGCACAAACTCTAGCAAATTGTTACACAGCAATCGAAATGGAACTGGAAGTAGTGCCAATCTTGAACAAGATTGACCTACCAGCTGCTGAACCAGAACGTGTTGCTGAAGAAATCGAAGAGATCGTTGGCATCGATGCGATGGAAGCGACTCGCTGTTCTGCGAAAACAGGTTTGGGTGTTGATGATGTTCTAGAAAACATCGTGACGGCAATCCCGCCACCGGAAGGTGATCCTGAAGCGCCTCTACAAGCGTTGATCATTGACTCTTGGTTCGATAACTACCTTGGCGTAGTTTCTTTGGTTCGTATCAAAAACGGTAAGCTGAAGAAGAACGATAAGATCAAAGTAATGTCGACAGACCAAGTATGGGGTGTTGACCGTCTAGGTATCTTCACGCCTAAGCAAATCGATACTACAGAGCTAAATACTGGCGAAGTAGGTTGGGTTGTTTGTGGTATTAAAGACATCCTAGGTGCACCGGTTGGTGATACGTTGACGCTTGCAAAAGGCGGCAGCACTGAACGTCTACCTGGTTTCCAAAAAGTGAAGCCTCAGGTATACGCTGGTCTATTCCCTGTATCATCTGATGACTACGAAAACTTCCGTGACGCGTTAGGCAAATTAAGCCTGAACGATGCATCACTGTTCTTTGAACCAGAAAGTTCAGCAGCACTTGGTTTTGGTTTCCGTTGTGGCTTCTTAGGAATGCTTCACATGGAGATCATCCAAGAGCGTCTAGAGCGTGAATACGACCTAGACCTAATCACAACTGCTCCAACAGTAGTGTATGAAGTTGTAAAAACAGATAAAACGGTTCTTTACGTTGATAGCCCGGCTAAACTGCCAGCGGTTAATGACCTAGAAGAAATTCGTGAGCCAATTGCACGCTGTAATATTCTGGTACCTTCGGATTACCTAGGTAACGTAATCACACTGTGTGTTGAGAAGCGTGGCGTACAAGTAGACATGGTCTACCACGGTAACCAAGTTGCTGTGACGTACGATCTTCCTATGGCAGAAGTAGTTCTAGACTTCTTCGACCGTCTGAAGTCAACGTCTCGCGGCTATGCATCATTGGATTACAACTTCCAACGTTACGAGCCATCAAACATGGTACGTGTAGACGTACTGCTGAATGGCGAAACAGTTGATGCACTAGCTATCATTACGCACAAAGATATTGCTCAGTCTCGTGGTCGTCTACTGGTAGAGAAGATGAAAGAATTCATCCCTCGTCAGATGTTCGATATCGCGATTCAAGCAGCGATTGGTAACCACATCATTGCTCGTTCTACAGTGAAACAACTGCGTAAGAACGTAATCGCAAAATGTTACGGTGGTGATATCAGTCGTAAGAAGAAACTTCTTAAGAAACAAAAAGAAGGTAAGAAGCGTATGAAGCAGATCGGTAACGTTGAACTGCCTCAAGAAGCTTTCCTTGCAATCCTTCATGTTGGCAAAGACTAGGTATCAATCGCACTAACTATCTGCTGAATATTACTGGTTAAAATCGTTTATTTCTTTGTTGCAAAGATTGCAATTAGGCCCACTAGTCACTGCACTTTGCGCCTCGAACTAAACGATTTTTCCTGCGTAATCTTCCCAGCATTTAGTCAGCATGATTGATACAAATTAGAAATATTAAGCAGAGTGAAAGAGTTATGCTCTTTCACTTTCGTTATTTTTAAAGAAATGAAATTTAAGGGATATCAATGGCTAATACATTTTCGCTTATCTTAGTGATCGTAACTCTAGTGACCGGCATTGTATGGGCGTTGGAAAAGTTTGTGTGGGCGAAGAAGCGCCAGCAAAAGCTTGCTGACGTTGAAGCACAATCGAATGGCCTAGACGCTGAAACTAGCGCAAAAGTTACGGCTCAACCTTGGTGGGTTGAGAACAGTGTGTCCATTTTCCCGGTAATTGCATTTGTTTTGGTTCTGCGTTCATTTATTTATGAACCGTTTCAAATCCCTTCTGGCTCGATGATGCCAACGCTTTTGGTTGGTGACTTCATCTTGGTAGAGAAGTACGCGTACGGTCTAAAAGACCCAGTATGGCGCACTCAACTGGTAGAAACGGGCAAGCCAGAGCGTGGTGATTCAATCGTATTTAAGTACCCACCTCAGCCTAACATCGACTACATCAAGCGTGTTGTTGGTATGCCAGGTGACACCATTCGCTACAGCAGTCGTAAAGAGATCTGCATTCAGGCGAAGGGTACAAGTAGCTGTGAACCAGTGAAACTAAGTAATGTTGAAGAGAGCCAATTTATTCAAGATGGTGTGCCTCTGATTCAGCTGAACGAACAGCTTGGAGACGTAGAACACCAGATTTTAGTTAACCCATTGCGCCGCGATCGTGTGCAAGCATATCAGCCTCGCAATGGTGTTAACGAATGGGTCGTTCCAGAAGGCCAGTACTTTGTGATGGGTGATAACCGTGACAACAGTGCCGATAGCCGTTACTGGGGCTTTGTCCCTGAAGCAAACCTTGTTGGTAAGGCCGTTGCTATTTGGATCAGCTTCGAATTCGAACGCGGTTCAGACAGTGTACTTCCAACATGGATTCCTACTGGTGTGCGTTTTAATCGCATCGGTGGGATTCATTAATCGATCACATAACACATCGAGAGAGCATGAATTCTCCAATTGATAAACTAGAGAGAAAGATTGGCTATCAGTTTAATGATGCCGATCTTATCCACTTGGCGCTGACTCACCGCAGCGCCGCAGGTAAACATAACGAACGTCTTGAGTTTCTGGGCGATTCAATTTTAAGTTTTGTTATCGCTGATGATCTTTACCACCGTTTTCCTAAGGTAAACGAAGGTGATATGAGCCGCATGCGCGCAACATTAGTACGTGGTCATACATTGGCAGAACTAGGTCGTGAATTCGAACTAGGAGATTACTTAAAATTAGGTCCAGGTGAGTTGAAGAGTGGCGGTTTCCGTCGTGATTCTATTCTAGCGGATGCGGTTGAAGCGGTCATCGGCGCTGTCTATTTAGATAGTGATACCGAGACGGTTCGCGGCATTATTTTAAGCTGGTACCAATCTCGCCTAGATGCTATTCAGCCTGGAGTATCTCAAAAAGATCCGAAAACTCGCCTACAAGAGTTTTTGCAAGGTCGAAGAAATCCTCTACCTGTCTACACAGTGACTAATATTAAAGGTGAAGCACACAACCAAGAGTTTACGGTTGAGTGTGAAGTGGCAGGTGTGGATAAACCTGTTATCGGTAAAGGCACTAGCCGCCGCAAGGCAGAACAAGCGGCTGCTGAAACAGCATTAGAGCAACTAAGCAATGTCTGATAACAACCAAGATTTCGATATCGATGCATTCTTTTCATCTGATAGCAAAAAAACAGGCCTACCGGAAAACCAACACTGTGGCTTCATCGCTATTGTCGGTCGCCCAAATGTAGGTAAGTCGACGCTTCTGAACCATATTCTGGGTCAGAAGATTTCTATTACATCACGTAAACCACAGACGACACGTCACCGTATTATGGGCGTTGAAACTGAGGGTGATTACCAAGCGATCTTTGTTGATACTCCTGGACTTCATATTGAAGAAAAGCGTGCCATCAACCGCTTGATGAACCGTGCGGCGAACAGCTCATTGAGTGATGTAAACCTAGTATTCTTCCTTGTCGATGGTACTCACTGGACTGACGACGATGAGATGGTTCTGAACAAACTGAAGAAGACTGACTTCCCAGTTGTACTTTGCATCAACAAAGTAGATAACGTTCAAGACCGTACTAACGTCATGCAGCACATGATGGAAGTCTCTAAGAAGATGGACTTCATTGATGTAGTGCCAATCTCAGCGAAGCAAGGTAAAAATATTGATGTACTGCGTAAGCACGTACGTGAACATTTACCTAAAGCGACACACCACTTCCCTGAAGAATACGTGACTGATCGCTCGCAACGTTTTATGGCCTCTGAAATTATCCGTGAAAAGCTAATGCGCTTTACGGGTGACGAGCTACCTTACTCGGTAACGGTTGAAATTGAACGCTTCGATTACAACCCAGATAACGATGGCTTCCACATCAATGCTCTGATTCTTGTTGAACGAACAGGTCAGAAGAAGATGGTGATTGGTAAAGCGGGCGAGAAGATCAAAACAATTGGTCGTGAAGCGCGTATCGATATGGAAGAGCTATTCGGTCGTAAGGTTTACCTAGAGACTTGGGTTAAGGTTAAATCTGGCTGGGCTGATGATGAGCGTGCACTTCGCTCGTTAGGCTACATCGACGATCTATAATATATTGAACGTCACTTTCTGAGATTAAGAAAGTTGAACTGAAGATAAATCCAAGAGAGAGTGCGAACTCTCTCTTTTTGTATCTGTAATAAGGGTAAGTGATTGAGCGAAGGGTTACAGCGATGCTTTGTGTTGCACCGTCGACCATACAGTGAGTCGAGCCTGATCTTGGACGTCTTCAGCGAAGAGTTCGGTCGGGTGACGTTGATGTCTAAAGGCGCTCGCAGCAAGCGTTCCAATTTGAAAGGTGCATTACAACCTTTTACGCCGCTATTGCTTAAGTGGTCTGGTAATGGTTCGATGAAAACCTTACGCCAAGCTGAACCCATCAGCTTGGGGCTCCCTCTCGCCGGTATTAATCTGTATTCAGGCATGTACGTGAACGAGCTTATCGGTCGGGTATTGATGGCGGAAGTACCGATGCCTGCACTTTTTCACGACTATCTTCATGCTTTAACAGAGCTGGCGCATAATGATAATCCTGAGCCAGCACTGCGTCGCTTTGAGCTGGCTCTATTATCTGCTATGGGTTACGGCGTCGACTTTTTACACTGCGCGGGCACTGGCGAAGCGATTGATCCGAGCATGACTTATCGCTATCGAGAGCAGAAAGGTTTCATCGCTTCAGTACGTCGAGATAACCTGACTTTTATGGGCGATGAACTTATTGCAATCAGCGAACGTAGGTTTATCACTAAAGAGCAGTTAAAAGCGGCAAAACGCTTTACACGCATAGCCTTAAAGCCGTATCTTGGCGGCAAACCATTAAAAAGTAGAGAGCTATTTATGCCAACAATAGCCCTCTCCAGAGCACGGAGTATTGGAAAATGAGCTCAATCCTTTTAGGCGTTAATATCGACCATATTGCAACACTACGTAATGCACGTGGTACTAAATACCCAGATCCAGTACACGCAGCTGAAATCGCTGAACGTGCTGGTGCAGATGGCATTACTATTCACCTGCGTGAAGACCGTCGTCACATCGTTGATCGCGATGTGCGTATTCTGGCTGAAACACTTCAAACTCGCATGAACTTGGAGATGGCCGTAACGGACGAGATGGTTCAAATTGCACTCGATACTAATCCTGAGTTTGTTTGTCTGGTTCCTGAAAAACGTGAAGAGCTAACCACTGAAGGTGGCTTGGACGTAGTTGGTCAACTAGAGAAGATCAAAGCGGCGACACAAAAACTGTCTGCAGCAGGTATCAAGGTATCTCTGTTTATCGATGCTGACCGTGAGCAAATCGATGCTGCAAAAGCGTGTGGCGCACCGTTCATTGAACTGCACACGGGTCACTATGCTGATGCTAAGACAGAAGAAGATCAACAAGACGAGCTTAAGAAGATCGCAGCAGGCGCAAGCTATGCAGATGACTTAGGTATCACAGTCAATGCGGGTCATGGTCTGACTTACCACAACGTAGCACCGATTGCGGCACTTCCAGAGATCTACGAGCTGAACATCGGTCACTCGATCATGGGACGTGCAGTGTTTGATGGCTTAAACAAAGCCGTTGCAGACATGAAAGCAATCATGGAAACAGCACGTAACAACGCTTAGTTCGGCAAGTCGTCGGCACTAAGCGATGTACAGTTAATCATTAGACAGAAGTTAAGTAGTAGAGGAAACATGGCAGTTGTTGGATTAGGTACAGATATCGCAGAAATCGAACGTGTCGAGAAGGCGCTGTCGCGAAGTGGCGACGCTTTTGCTCAGCGTATTTTGACGGATTCTGAGTTTGAAGTATTCCAACAGTTGAAGCAAAAAGGCCGTTACCTTGCAAAACGTTTTGCTGCTAAAGAAGCTGCATCTAAGGCGTTAGGTACGGGGATTGCGCTGGGTGTTACCTTCCACGACTTTGAGATTTCAAACGATGAGCATGGTAAGCCAGTATTGAGCTTACACAAGAAAGCGCGTGAAATCGCAGAGGCGAATGGCACAACATCGATTCATCTGACTATCTCGGATGAGCGTCACTACGCTGTGGCAACGGTGTTACTCGAATCGTAAACAGATTATCGCGACTTTATATCTAGTGCTCTTGGCTCTAGACAGAAAAAAGCAGAGCTCATGAGCTCTGCTTTTTTATTGGCGGGTAAACCCTCTAAAGAATACTAGTGAGTAACAAGTACCCGCTAGGCCTTCGCCTGTTTCAAGTAGTGAATCGCGGTTGCTTGAACCTTATCTAATTCATCCTGAAGCTCGAAAAGCTCAGGTTCAATGTCTTCAACAGAAGTACCTGAACGCAGCTCTTTCTCTATTGTCGCACATACCGATTTTAGCCTTGGTACGCCGCTGTACGAGCTGCTGCCATGCATCTTGTGAATGATGTGTATCAGCTCTTCAACTGGATAGTCACTGTCTTCTATCGCTTTGTCTGCTGCCTCATACACCTCTGGAATAAAGTCGACGAGCATTTGCAGCATATCGCGTGCGAGGTCTTCTTTATTGGCGGCTTGTTTCATCGCAGCTTGCCAATCAATGATGATGTTTGTGTGCACGCTGGCTTCAGTTTCTGACACCGGACCGTTGTCGACTTCAGCAGAGACCGCTGGGTGGTCTGGATCTATTTTTTCGATGAGCTCAACCTCAGAGGTCGAGCTCCAATGAATCAGAACCTGCTGTAAAACATGCTCTTCAATAGGTTTGGTTAGGTAGTCATCCATGCCCGCTTCAAGCAGTCGATCTCGTTCGCCAATCATTGCATGTGCGGTCACGGCAATTACAGGTGTATTCGCATTGTTCGCCAGTTTTTTGATGTTCTGACAAGCGGTTACACCGTCCATCTGTGGCATTTGAATATCCATGAAGATGATATCAAATGGCGTCTCTGTCGCTTTGTCTATCGCCTGCTGACCACTGGTACAACTGATGACGGTTTCTACACGCTCTTTAAGCAGCGCGGTAATCAACTTAAGGTTGGCTGGGTTGTCGTCTACTGCCATCACAGTAAGCGGTAACTTCTCTTCAGAATGCGTTTCAATCGCTGGTGCAATCAAGGTAGGTGCCTGATTCGATACCAGAGTTTGCAGCAACTTCTTACGAGAAAGAGGCTTGGTGATGCACTGAACATCGACCTCTTTCATTAGTTGCTCACCCAACGCTAGCTCGGTACTTGGTGTACCAATAATCACGTTTTGAGCAATCTTCTTCGCACCGATCGCCCAACCACTCACAGTATCAAATTGATACTCTTGGTTGGCGGCTAGGTTAAGCAGAACGTAGTCATACGAGGTCGTCTCATCTGGCATCACCGAACGATACGTTACCACTAAGCCTTCTTGGGTTAGGATTTGCTGAGTAATCGATGCCGCTTGCATGTTTGGCTCGATAAGCAGCAGTTGTTTGTCTTGCAGACACTGCGTCTCAATCAGCTCTGTCATCGGCATATCAGTCGTTGATAGTCTCAAGGTGAACCAGAAGGTAGAGCCTTGGTGAAGACGACTGGTTAGGCTGATCTCTCCGCCCATTTGGCTGACCAGTTTTTGGGTGATAACCAGACCTAAGCCTGTACCACCATAGCGACGAGAGATACTTGCATCGGCTTGGCTGAAGGCTTGGAACAGCTGAGCTTGTTGACGCTCCGAGATACCAATACCCGTATCGCGAACCATGAACTGCAGCTCGATGTTGTCTTCGCTTTGTGAACGCAGCTCAACGCTGATATCAATATTGCCGCGCTCGGTAAACTTGATTGAGTTACCCACTAGGTTGGTTAGGATCTGCTGAATACGCAGTGGATCGCCCACCACACCTGGCGGTACTTTAGGGTCGATCTTCAGTGTCAGTTCTAGGCCTTTCTCATGAGCGTTGGTTGCTTGAAGGTTTACTACCTCTTCAAGGCTGGCTTGGAATTCAAATGGGATGTTCTCTAGGGCTAATTTACCGGCTTCAAGTTTCGAGAAGTCCAAGATATCGTTGATGATGCTAAGCAGGTTGTTTGCCGAGCGTTCAATGGTTTGCAGGTAATCGGTTTGACTGTTCGATAGGTGAGTCTTGAGCATTTGACGAGTAAAGCCAATCACACCGTTCAGCGGCGTTCTCAATTCGTGAGACATATTCGCTAAGAACTCAGACTTAACACGAGCCGCTTCTTGAGCGCGTTTCTTCGCGATGTCTAACTCAACGTTTTGAATCTCTAGCTGTTCAAGAGTTTCACGCAAATCTGATGTGGCCTGGTCGATACTGTGCTGCATCTCGACGTGATACTCTGATAGCGATACCGCCATCGCATTGATACCGTTTTTCAGCGAGTCTAGCTCACCATGCATCTTACCTTCGATACGCACATCTAGGTGACCTCGACGAATTCGGTCGACCATGTTTTTCATGTGTGTGATCGGTTGAGTTACATCGTGCATTAAGCGGAACGCAAACACGCCCGATAAACCAAGCCCGAGAATCAACACTAAGAATGCAGAGAACACTTCTTGATATTGCTGCAATCGAAGTGATGAAAGATCTAATTCAATCGCAATGTAGCCGATCGCTTGATTAGCTTGAGACTGACCGTTGGCTGAATTGATGTACTGGCCTTCGGCGATGATAGGTGTCCGCAGAATCAGCGTATTATCGAGAAGGTTCGATGAGCTTAAATGCGGGATCGGTTTATCTTTGGGGTAGGTCAGGCTTTCAAAATCGGGGTGGAAGTTTGAGGTTACAAACAACTCATGACGCTCATCAAACACCGCGATACTGCGCACTAGCTTAGAATTCTTTCGATGCGCATAGCTAATAAGCTGACGAACAGACTCTCGACTTTCGAGCTTCATGCCTGATTCACTCGTAATCGCAAGTGGCTCAATGATGCTAGTACCAGTGTTAACCACTTGACCTTCAAGGTCTTGATAGCGGTTAAATGAGAAAAATGCACTCAATAGCAACCCAATAATCAGGGTTGGAGCTAGAGTTAAGGTAATTACACGGGCTCTTAAGCCATATCTGGTCATGTTCTTTAATTACATCGAGGTCTGGATATGGGAAAATAACGCACACAATGGCGGTTAAGTGAACGGTAAGCTTAATCAAAGCCGTGACGTTCGACAATGATTCCAAGACATAATAGTGAGTCCTGGATACCAATTACTTATTAAAAGATACATTAGGCACAAGCAATGGCACGTTTTTTCCAACCAAAAAAGAAAACTCAACTCGAGACCAAGCATCAATCGGTTTTGGTTGAACGAATGGATCACAATGGCGCTGGCATCGCTTATCAAAAGAATAAACCGGTTTTCATTGATGGCGCATTGCCCGGTGAGCAGGTGGTTATTCAACTTACTGAGAGCAAAAGTAAGTTTTCGCGAGCTAAACTCATCAAGTTATTGAAGCCGAGCGAGCAGCGTTTAAAGCCGTTTTGTAAGCACTTTAATCAGTGTGGTGGCTGTCACCTTCAACACCTAGGTTACTCTTCTCAGGTTGAGCATAAATCGCAATCTCTGACGCACCTGATGAGCCAATACCAAACGGCGAACACTGAAGTTGCACAACCTATTGTCGGTGATGAAACCGGTTATCGACGTCGCGCACGTATCAGCCTATTTGTTGATAAGAAGACACAACAGCTTCAATTCGGTTTCCGTAAGAAGCAGAGTAAGCAGATTGAAAACATCACCGACTGTGCCGTGCTTGATCCTCGCCTTAATGTGTTGCTGCCAAAACTGAAAAATTTACTGAACACTTTCAACAGCCTTACGTCTTTAGGACACGTTGAATTGGTGTTGGGCGATACTGGCCCTGTTATGGTTCTACGTCACCTTAAGCCTTTAGTTGAAAAAGATGAGCAAGCGCTGATTGCGTTAGCAAAAGAAGAAGGCGCTACGCTGTACTCGATGCCTGAAACCGATAAGTTGGCCCGTCTGGTTGGTGATGCGCCTAGCTACAGCGAAACTGGCGTGACGTTACCGTTTGAGCCAAACCACTTTATCCAAGTAAACCAGAAAGTGAATCAGCAGATGGTGGCTCAAGCGATTGAGTGGCTAGAACCTCAAGCGGATGAGCGAGTGCTAGACCTGTTTTGTGGTCTCGGTAACTTTAGTCTGCCTATCGCGCAACAATCGGCGTTTGTGGTTGGTGTAGAAGGCGTTGATGAAATGGTTCAGCAAGCCGCATCTAATGCAGCGTTAAACCAGTTAAGCAATACGGAATTTTACCAAGCTAACCTTGAAGAAGACTTATCTTCACAGCCTTGGGCAAAAGAGAAATTCGATAAAGTATTGCTTGACCCGGCACGTGCGGGAGCGAGTGGGATCGTTGATCAAATTTCAGCGTTAGGAGCGAAGCGTGTGGTTTATGTTTCGTGTAATCCTGCTACTCTAGCTAGAGATTCTGAGAGCTTAGAAAAACAAGGCTATCAATTAGCCAAACTGGGTATGTTGGACATGTTCCCACACACCAGTCATCTAGAATCGATGGCTCTCTTTATCAAGGCTTAGAGGCCCTTAAACAAGGCTTCAAATGAATCACAAAGGCGCAGGGAAGCCTGCGCTGATATCAATATGGTCGAACTAACTTGGAACCAGTTAGTCATATTGAATTGGGTATAAAACATAATAACTAGGAAGGCATGATGGTTGCGGTACGAAGCGCACATTTAAACCCAAGCGAACAGTTTGAGCTAGAAAGTTGGATTGCGTCATTGAATCAAGACGCAAAAACCTCGAATAAACTGATTAAAGTTTATCGTCACTGTGAAGAACTTTTAAAAGATCACGAGCAAGCATCGCTCTTGCTTTGGCGTGGCCGTGAGATGATCGAAATCTTGGTCACCTTGTCCATGGACCGTGCCACTTTAATTGCTGCACAACTTTTCCCCGTCGTCTCAAGCGGCGTTTTTGAGCGCGAAGCGTTTGAAGAAAGCTACGGTAAAGAAACCGTAAAGTTGATCGATGGCGTTGAAGAAATGGCGGCCTTAGGCCAGTTAAACGTGACCCTTGAAGGCAGTGCTGCCTCGGGTCAAGTTGATAACGTTCGACGCATGCTACTGGCTATGGTCGATGATTTCCGCTGCGTAGTCATCAAACTCGCTGAACGAATCTGTAACCTTATCGAGGTAAAAAAAGCGCCTGATGCTGTGCGTCGCGCGGCCGCAAAAGAGTGTTCTAACATCTATGCCCCACTGGCAAACCGTTTAGGTATCGGCCAACTTAAGTGGGAAATCGAAGATTACGCATTCCGCTACCAACAACCAGATACCTACAAGCAGATTGCAAAACAGCTGTCTGAGCGTCGTATCGTTCGTGAACAATACATCACAGATTTCGTTGATGATTTAACCGCAGAAATGCAGCGTTCAAACATCAATGCTGAAGTGAGTGGCCGACCAAAACACATCTACAGTATCTGGCGCAAAATGCAGAAGAAAGGCTTAGCCTTCGATGAGCTTTTTGACGTACGAGCAGTACGTATTATCGCTGACCAGCTGCAAGACTGTTACGCCGGCCTTGGGGTGGTACACACTAAATACAAGCACCTCCCGAGCGAATTTGATGACTATGTGGCGAACCCTAAGCCAAATGGTTACCAGTCGATTCATACCGTAGTACTTGGCCCTGAAGGCAAGACCATTGAGATTCAGATCCGTACTAAGCAAATGCACGAAGACTCTGAGCTTGGTGTGGCGGCGCACTGGAAGTACAAAGAAGGAGCTTCAAGCGGCCGTAGTGGCTACGATGAGAAAATCACTTGGTTGCGTAAACTTATCGACTGGCAAGAAGAGATGTCGGACTCTGGCGAGATGCTGGATGAGGTACGTAGCCAAGTCTTCGATGACCGTGTATACGCATTTACTCCACGTGGTGACGTGGTCGACTTACCAATGGGCGCAACCCCGTTGGATTTCGCCTACCACATCCACTCGATGGTCGGACACCGCTGTATCGGTGCCAAAGTAGCGGGGCGTATCGTACCGTTCACTCATAAACTATCGATGGGCGATCAAGTTGAGATCATCACGCAGAAAGAGCCGAACCCATCTCGTGACTGGTTAAATCCAACCACAGGTTTTGTTCATTCTGGTCGAGCTCGAGCGAAAATCAACGCTTGGTTCCGCGCACAAAGCCGTGAGAAAAACCTAGAAGCGGGTCGTGATATCCTGGAAGTTGAGCTAGCGAAAGTAGGCGCAACCCTAAAAGATGCTGATCAATACGCACTAAAACGCTTTAACGTGAATACGCCAGACGAACTCTATGCAGGTATTGGTAGTGGCGACTTGCGTATTAACCAAGTGGTTAATCACATCAATGCGCTAGTGAATAAGCCAACGGCGGAAGAAGAAGACAAGAAAGCGCTAGAGAAACTGCTTGAGTCGGAAAACAAGCCGGCACAACAGAGTCGTCCGAAGAAAGATGCGGTAGTGGTTGAGGGCGTTGATAACCTAATGACGCACCTAGCGCGTTGCTGTCAGCCAATCCCAGGTGATGTGATTAAAGGTTACATCACTCAAGGTCGTGGTATCTCAGTGCACCGCGCTGACTGTGAACAGCTAGGCGAGCTAAGCGTGCATGCGCCAGAACGTATCATTGATACCGTTTGGGGTAATGGCTTTGTCGGTTCATACATCCTAACGCTGCGTGTTGAAGCGCTAGAACGTAATGGCTTGTTGAAAGACATCACCTCACTGTTCTCGAATGAAAAGATCAGCGTGACCACAATGAAGAGCCGCATCGACTACAAGCGTCAGCTATCGGTAATGGATTTCGATTTGGAAGTGACCAATATTGAAATTCTGAGTCGCGTTACCAGCCGAGTAGAACAAATCAAAGATGTAATGAGCGTTAAGAGACTTGGATGATCCTTTTGTGTCATTTATGTCATTCCCTACAGTGAGGGACGAACGTGATAGGGAATCTCGCCAAGCGGTTTGAGATCCCCAACTCGCTCATACTTCACTCTTGGAGATGACGAAAAATAGAAAGGTGAGTGGTTTTGGCTGCTCACCTTTTTTAGTTTTAAGAAAAGAATTAGATTAAAACAATCAAACAGAATAATAGGAAAGCACCATGAGCCACCCGATTGAACAACTAGAACAAATTATGACTAAGCTGCGCGATCCAGAAGGTGGCTGTCCTTGGGATTTAAAACAAAATTTTGAAACAATTGTCCCGCATACTATCGAAGAGACGTACGAAGTGGTGGATGCGATTCACAACAAAGATTGGCCGAACCTACAAGAAGAGTTGGGTGACTTGTTGTTTCAGGTGATCTTCTATAGCCAGTTAGCGAAAGAACAGGGGTTGTTTGAGTTCTCTGATGTGGTTGATGGCATTAACGAAAAGCTAACACGCCGTCACCCGCATGTGTTCTCTGATACTGAGTTTGCCAGTGATGAAGAAATCAATGCCAATTGGGAAGCGGAAAAAGCCAAAGAAAAAGCACAAGCAGGCAAAACTCAAGAAAGTATTCTAGACTCAATACCAAACTCTCTACCTGCACTTTCGCGTGCTACAAAAATTCAAAAGCAGGTCGCGAAATATGGCTTTGATTGGGACTCTATTGGCCCAGTGGCTAATAAGGTTTTAGAGGAAGTCGATGAGGTGCTCGAAGAGGCACTTCAAGTGACGCCAAATGAAGATTTGGTTGAAGAAGAGTTGGGAGACTTGCTGTTTGCGACGGTCAATTTGGTACGACATTTAGGTAAAAACCCAGAATCGGCACTCAATAAAGCCAATCTCAAGTTTTCGCGTCGCTTTAAAGGGGTGGAACAAAAAGTTCGTCAGCAAGGTAAAAATTTGACCGATTTTTCACTACAACAGCTTGATTCCATGTGGGGTGAAGTCAAAGTGGCGGAGAAAAGATAACCAAAGCTTTTATCATGAATTGATTTGAAGCAAAAAATAAAAAATAGCAGTGTGATAGATTTCACGTTGTGGCGATAAGGGGCTTCTGGTATATTTTCATCCCGTCCAGAAGTAGTCCATTTCCCTCATTCAACCAATTTCAGGTTAAACATGACGACAAATTACATTTTTGTTACTGGCGGGGTTGTATCCTCTCTAGGTAAAGGTATTGCTGCAGCATCTCTTGCGGCTATTTTAGAAGCTCGTGGTCTTAAAGTGACCATGATGAAGCTTGACCCTTACATCAACGTTGATCCAGGCACTATGAGCCCGACTCAGCACGGTGAAGTGTTCGTTACGGAAGATGGCGCTGAAACAGACCTTGACCTTGGTCACTATGAGCGATTCATTCGCACCAAGATGACTAAGCGTAACAACTTCACTGCAGGTCGTGTTTACTCAGACGTACTAGCAAAAGAGCGTCGCGGTGATTACCTAGGTGCAACTATTCAGGTTATCCCACACATCACTAACTCTATCAAAGAGCGTGTAATTTCTGGCGCAGCTGGCCACGATATCGCGATCGTTGAAGTTGGTGGTACGGTTGGTGATATCGAATCTCTACCATTCATGGAAGCGATTCGTCAGCTAGCAGTAGAACTAGGCCGTGAACGCGCAATGTTCATGCACCTTACTCTAGTGCCATACCTAGCAGCTGCGGGCGAAGTGAAAACTAAGCCAACGCAACACTCTGTAAAAGAGCTACTGTCTATTGGTATTCAGCCAGACATCCTAGTTTGTCGTTCAGACCGCAACATTCCTTCGAACGAGCGTAAGAAAATTGCTCTGTTCTGTAATGTGCAAGAAAATGCAGTTATTTCTATGCGCGATGTTGACTCTATCTACAAGATCCCTCAGCTTATTAAAGCTCAAGGTACTGATGAACTTGTATGTAAGCGTTTCGGCATCACAGCTCCAGAAGCAGACCTGTCTGAATGGGAACAAGTAATTTACGAAGAAGCTAACCCAACGGGTGAAGTGACGATTGGTATGGTTGGTAAGTACATTGAACTACCAGACGCATACAAATCAGTAAATGAAGCGCTAAAACACGCGGGCTTGAAAAATCGCCTAAGCGTTCATATTAAATACGTAGATTCACAAGACGTTGAGTCTCGTGGCGTAGAAGTTTTAGAAGGCCTAGATGCAATCCTAGTTCCTGGTGGCTTTGGTGACCGTGGTGTTGAAGGTAAGATTCTTGCTGCTCAATACGCTCGTGAAAACAAAGTACCGTACTTAGGTATCTGTCTAGGTATGCAAGTAGCACTTATCGAGTACGCTCGTAACGTTGCGAAAATGGAAGGGGCACACTCTTCTGAATTCTGTACTGAAACTAAGTACCCAGTTGTTGGTCTTATCACTGAGTGGACTGATGGCGAAGGTAAAGTTGAAGAGCGTACAGAAACATCTGACCTTGGCGGCACAATGCGTCTTGGTTCACAGCTTTGTCACCTAGCGAAAGGGACGAAAGCTTACGAATTATACGGTAGCGCGACGATCCATGAACGTCACCGTCACCGTTACGAAGTGAACAACAATCTTCGTCCACAAATCGAAAAAGCGGGCCTAAAAGTATCGGGTCTATCTGCGGACAAGAAACTGGTTGAAGTTATTGAGAACCCGAACCACCCATGGTTCGTTGCTGCTCAATTCCACCCAGAGTTCACTTCAACACCTCGCGATGGTCACCCATTGTTTGCAGGTTTCGTTAAAGCGGCTGGTGAGTTCCAGCGCGGCGAGTTAGAGAAGTAAAAAGGAATACAGGTAGCTGCGTAAGTTGTGCTGCTACCTTTAAATTTGACATTTATATATTCAACGAGAAGGAAACATTCAATGTCTAAGATCGTTAAAGTTCTAGGTCGTGAAATCATCGATTCACGTGGTAACCCAACTGTAGAAGCTGAAGTACACCTAGAAGGCGGTTTCGTAGGTATGGCTGCTGCTCCATCTGGCGCATCTACTGGTTCTCGCGAAGCTCTTGAGCTACGTGACGGCGACAAATCACGTTTCCTAGGTAAAGGTGTTCTTAAAGCTATTGAAGCTGTAAACGGCCCAATCGCTGAAGCTCTAGTTGGTACTGACGCTAAAGCACAAGCTGACGTTGACCAAATCATGCTTGACCTAGACGGTACTGATAACAAGTCTAAGTTCGGCGCGAACGCTATCCTAGCTGTATCTCTAGCTAACGCAAAAGCTGCTGCTGCTGCGAAAGGCATGCCTCTGTACGAGCACATCGCTGAGCTAAACGGTACTGCTGGTCAGTTCTCTATGCCTCTACCAATGATGAACATCATCAACGGTGGTGAGCACGCAGATAACAACGTTGACATCCAAGAGTTCATGATCCAACCAGTTGGCGCTAAAACTCTTAAAGAAGGTCTACGTATCGGCGCTGAAGTATTCCACAACCTAGCTAAAGTTCTTAAGTCCAAAGGCTACAGCACTGCAGTTGGTGATGAAGGTGGTTTCGCTCCTAACCTTAAGTCTAACGCTGAAGCTCTAGAAGTTATCGCAGAAGCTGTTGCAGCTGCTGGTTACGAACTAGGTAAAGACGTTACTCTTGCTATGGACTGTGCAGCATCTGAGTTCTTCGACAAAGAAGCTGGCATCTACAACATGAAGGGCGAAGGTAAAACTTTCACTTCTGAAGAGTTCAACCACTACCTAGCTGAGCTAGCGAACAACTTCCCAATCGTTTCTATCGAAGACGGTCTTGACGAGTCAGATTGGGATGGCTTCAAGCACCAAACTGAACTTCTAGGCGACAAGCTTCAAATCGTTGGTGACGATCTGTTCGTTACAAACACTAAGATTCTTGCTGAAGGTATCGAGAAAGGCGTAGCTAACTCTATCCTTATCAAGTTCAACCAAATCGGTTCTCTAACAGAGACTCTAGCTGCTATCAAGATGGCTAAAGACGCTGGCTACACTGCAGTAATCTCTCACCGTTCTGGCGAAACTGAAGATGCAACTATCGCTGATCTAGCGGTAGGTACAGCTGCAGGTCAAATCAAAACTGGTTCTATGAGCCGTTCTGACCGTGTTGCTAAGTACAACCAACTTATCCGTATCGAAGAAGCTCTAGGTTCTAAAGCTCCTTA
The DNA here is from genome assembly GCF_041470825.1 of Vibrio sp. 10N.261.55.A10. Taxonomy (NCBI): domain Bacteria; kingdom Pseudomonadati; phylum Pseudomonadota; class Gammaproteobacteria; order Vibrionales; family Vibrionaceae; genus Vibrio; species Vibrio sp. 10N.261.55.A10. Next base: position 57,752 of record NZ_JBFRNC010000030.1, read on the forward strand.
CAACGGTCTTAAAGAAGTTAAAGGTCAATAATTCGTCCTATTTGGCACTGTAGCTGCGTTAACTGCAGAAGATTCACTAAGTCACATAGGAAACTATGCTCCATAGCTGAATCTTCTTTGTTGCCTTGCTACAGCACCAACTAGTTAGAATTATGCACTAATACTTTTGAATGCCTCGCTTATGCGGGGCATTTTTTTGTCTGTAGAAAACTGAATGAAAGAAGCTCTAGGCTCTAAAGCTCCTCCTTGTCACATATAAAGTTCGTCATTCCCTAGACTGACGAAGGAAGGAGTAGGGAATCTCATTGTTTTCCTGACAATGACTCCCCGACTTATTGATTCCCTGACACCACATATCTCGCACCAATAAGCTCATTATGGTATATATGTGCCTTATTCTAGTTCCTTCTTTTTCAACCGGCGAAAGGTGTTATGCGAATTTTTGCTTTAGTACTGCTCATAGTGTTTGGCTGGCTACAACACACACTGTGGCTCGGTAAAAATGGTATCTCTGATTACTACGGTGTGAACAACGAAATCCAAGTTCAACAGCAAGTAAATGAAAAGCTGCATATTCGAAATGCAGAAATGTTTGCTGAAATTGACGATCTACGCCAAGGCTTAGACGCGATAGAAGAACGCGCACGTCATGAACTTGGAATGGTCAAAGAAGGTGAAACGTTTTATCGCATCATTGGTGAGGAATCCCATTAATGTCGACTCAACTTCAAAGCGTGATTGCCGTTGTACCTGCGGCGGGCGTCGGTAGCCGAATGAAGGCAGACCGCCCTAAGCAATATCTCAAGATTCACGACAAAACAATTTTAGAGCACACCATTGAGAAATTACTGTCTCACCCACAAGTCGCTCAAATTGTCGTTGCGATCAGCGATGATGACCCATACTACCCTGATCTAGCACTCAACCTGAACCCGCAAGTGATCAGAGTGTCAGGCGGAAGCGAGCGAGCGGACTCTGTACTCTCTGCGCTAAACTATATCGCTGAGCAGCAGCTTAGTGATTGGGTAATGGTTCACGATGCGGCAAGGCCGTGTGTTCAGCTAAGTGATATCGACAAGCTAATTTCCGGCGCGATGAGCCATGATGTGGGCGCTATTTTAGCGGCTCCAGTTCGTGACACGATGAAGCGCGGTGCCCAAGGGCAGATCGAGCATACCGTTGAGCGTGCCGATTTATGGCATGCACTTACGCCGCAAATGTTCAGAGCAAAGCCTCTGTGGAAGGCATTAAGTGAGGCGTTGCAACAAGGCGCTTCAATTACTGATGAAGCCTCAGCCTTTGAATGGAAAGGTTTATCGCCCGCTTTAGTGGCAGGGCGTTCAGATAATTTTAAGATTACTCAGCCTGAAGATTTAGCGCTTGCTGAGTTCTATTTAAGTCAGAATAAGGAATAATGATGATTCGTATTGGCCATGGCTTTGATGTACATAAGTTTGGTGGTGAAGGCCCGGTAATTATTGGTGGTGTAAGCATCCCTTACGAGCAAGGTCTTATTGCACACTCAGACGGTGATGTTGCCCTTCATGCGTTGTGTGACGCTCTATTGGGTGCGATTGCTGCGGGTGATATTGGTCGTCATTTCCCTGATACCGATGACGAATGGAAAGGTGCGGATAGCCGTGAGCTACTGAAAGATGTTTACCGTCGAGTAAAAGAACAAGGTTACGTGATTGGTAATGCCGATATTACTATCATGGCGCAAGCTCCAAAGATGGCGCCTCATATAGACTCTATGTGCCAAGCTATTGCTCAAGACCTAGAAACCAGCATTAGCAATGTGAATGTAAAAGCGACGACCACTGAGCGTTTAGGTTTTACAGGTCGCAAAGAGGGCATCGCATGTGAAGCGGTGGTCCTAATTACTAAAAGTGCGTAAGCACCAACACGAAAAGAACAGCATGTCAGATATTTTATCTTCATTGGCTTATCTAAACGGTAAACCAACTGCGAAAGCAAAACTAAAAGCAAAAGCCGAACACTTTGTCGTTAATGAAGACTTGGGTTTTGAGTTTGCTGGTGAAGGCGATCACCTAATGGTTCGTATTCGTAAAACTGGTGAAAACACGAGCTTCGTAGCAAACGAGCTGGCTAAAGCTTGCGGTGTTAAGTCGAAAGACGTGAGCTGGGCGGGTTTGAAAGACCGCCACGCTGTGACAGAGCAGTGGTTGAGCGTTCACCTACCGAAAGGTGAGCCTGACTTTTCAGGGTTCTTAGCACAATACCCAAGCATTGAAATCTTAGCGACAGCGCGACACAACAAAAAGTTACGTCCAGGCGATTTAGTTGGCAACCAATTTGAGTTGACCTTGTCTGAAGTAACGGATTGCGATGATGTGGTCAAGCGTTTGGAAAAAGTCGCTCAAGTGGGCGTGCCAAACTACTTTGGTGCTCAGCGTTTTGGCAATGAAGGTAACAACCTATCTGAAGCTCGTCGTTGGGGCCGCGATAACGTTCGTACTCGTAACCAGAATAAGCGCAGCTTGTACCTTTCTGCTGCTCGTTCGTGGATTTACAACCTGATCCTTTCAGACCGTATTGAGCAAGATGCGTTTGCATCAGCATTGGTTGGCGATATCGTGGTGAAAGACGGTGCTCAACTGGCAGTAACAGCAGACAACATTGAAGCTGTAAACCAAGACATTGCGAACGGTTCTGCTTTGATAACTGTTGCTTTGGCTGGCGATAATGCCTTACCAACGATTGATGAGTCTCAAACTCTAGAACAGAAACACCTTGATGCTGAACCGGATCTAATGGCTCTGATTCGTGGTAACCGTATGCGTCATGATCGCCGTGAAGCGTCACTGAAACCAACAGACTTAACTTGGGAAGTGAACGAAGATAATGTCACGCTTAAGTTCTCTCTTGATGCGGGTTGTTTCGCAACAGCGATCGTTCGCGAATTGGTTGAAGAAGTACACGTAGAGAGAACCTACGAGCAATAACGATTCTGCTTGGAGTTGAGTCACTTGATATTGGAATTTAAGTGACTTGGCTTAGCATGGGAACAAAAGAAAGGATACAAGATGAAGATTTTACTCAGCAATGATGATGGTGTGCACGCTCAAGGTATTCATGAGCTGGCAAATGAGCTACGTGATCTTGCTGACGTTATCATTGTTGCCCCTGACCGTAATCGCTCGGGTGCGTCAAATTCATTAACTTTAGAACAGCCTCTGCGTGTTCAAGAGATTACTGAAAATACCTATTCGGTACAAGGAACACCGACCGACTGTGTGCATTTTGCGTTAAACGAACTGCTAAAGAATGACATGCCTGATCTGGTATTAACGGGCATTAATCACGGTGCTAACCTGGGTGATGACGTGCTTTATTCCGGCACGGTGGCTGCAGCAATGGAAGGGCATTTTCTAGGCGTTCAATCGGTAGCGTTTTCTCTGGTGGGAAAAAAACATTTTAAGACAGCGGCAGCGATTGCTCGTCGTATTGTCGAACAACATTTAGCAAACCCAATCCCGACCAACCGCTTGTTGAACGTAAACGTTCCTGATTTAGCCTTAGAACAATTGTCTGGTACTCAGGTGACGCGCTTAGGTGCTCGTCATCACGCTGAAGATATGATCAAGCAAAAAGACCCGCGTGGTCACGATATCTATTGGCTTGGCCCTCCGGGTAAAGAGCAAGATGCCGGTGAAGGTACCGATTTTTACGCGATTGAGCATGGCTTTGTGTCGGTAACACCGTTGCAGGTTGATCTGACGGCGCATGAGTCGTTGGGTGCGATGGCAACATGGTTAGGGGAGAAGTAAGTGAGTAATCCGCAAGCTGAGCGTTTAATTACTTTCCTGATTGAAAATGGTATTCAGGATCAAAAGGTTCTTGATGCGATTTACCAACTGCCGAGAGAGAGCTTTTTATCACAGGCGATGTATCACCAAGCCTATGATAATAATGCGCTGCCTATCGGTCAGGGTCAGACAATCTCACAGCCATACATTGTTGCTAAAATGACAGAGCTACTTGAATTACAACAAGATAGCCGTGTCTTGGAGATCGGAACGGGTTCTGGTTACCAAACTGCGGTATTGGCTCAACTTGTTGATCATGTGTATTCGGTTGAAAGAATAAAGTCGCTACAATGGGATGCCAAGCGTAGGTTGAAGCAACTCGATTTCTACAATATCTCAACTAAGCACGGTGATGGTTGGCAAGGTTGGTCTTCAAAAGCCCCTTTTGATGCGATTATTGTCACCGCCGCTGCAGAGTCGATTCCTCAAGCGCTTCTGCAACAGCTGAAAGATGGCGGTCGTTTACTGATTCCTGTCGGTGATGACGAACAGCAACTATTGAAGATCGTTCGACACGGCGATGAGTTTTTATCGAGTGTTATCGAGATGGTGAGATTTGTACCTCTTGTTCCTGGTGAGCTAGCTTAATAAAAGACTAATGGTGTAGGTGGATAGAGAGTCGATGCGTTCGAAGTTGTTAAAAGGAAGTACTTTACTGCTTAGCTGTGCCCTTGTTGGGTGTGCAGCGAATTCGCCTGCGCCCGTTTCAAACCTAAACAAGAATTACTCATCGATTGATCGTGGTAGTTATCGTGGCAGTTACTATGAAGTTAAAAAAGGCGATACCCTTTACTTCATTGCTTATGTCACCAATAAAGACGTTAAAGACCTCATCGGTTATAACAAGTTGTCTGCTCCTTACACTATCCACCCAGGGCAGAAGCTTAAGTTATGGCGTCCTAGCTACAACGCGCCAGCGTATGGTAAGTCAACGGTAGCGGCAGCAGCAGTTGCTGCGCCTGTCGCCGCATCCACAACGTCATCTACGGCAAGTAAACCGAAAACCACACCACAAAAGAGCAAAAACTCTAAACCGGCTCCAGCTCAAACTACCACCAAAGTGGTGAAAAAAGATCCACCAAAGAAGGTTGAACAATCCAAATCAAAGGAGTATGTTGGTTCTAAAGGTAAACAGAATGTTACACCGTCCACCAAACCAACAAGTGATAAAGTATCCAAATGGTTATGGCCAACTAAAGGGAGAGTAATCGAGAATTTCTCTGTAGGCGAACAAGGAAATAAAGGCATAGACATAGCAGGACAGCGAGGTCAGCCAATAGTATCTACTGCAGGGGGAACGGTTGTTTATTCGGGTAATGCACTACGAGGCTACGGCAATCTAGTGATTGTGAAGCACAATGATAATTACTTAAGTGCATACGCGCACAACGACCGACTATTAGTATCTGAAGGGCAAAGTGTGAAACCAGGGCAGAAGATTGCAACAATGGGAAGCTCTGGAGCCAGCAGTGTTAGGCTGCACTTTGAGATTCGTTACCAAGGTAAATCCGTTAATCCAAAACGATATTTACCTTAAATACAATATGCAAAAATTACGTATTGTATGGAGTGACATAGTCATTTAGCGACATATGAAGTTGTAATGTCATGCTAATTTCGCCAGGGGGAGGCGTTATGAGTATAAGCAATGCAGTAACCAAAGAAGAGTTCGATCTTGACCAAGCAACCACGGAACCGGAAGCTCTTGGAAAAGCAAAACGAACAGTCACTAAGAAAACCGAAGCAAAAGAAGAAGTTGAAGTTACGTCTAAAAGTTTAGATGCCACTCAACTCTACTTAGGCGAAATCGGTTTCTCACCACTACTAACCGCTGAAGAAGAAGTGCTATACGCACGTCGAGCTCTACGCGGTGATGAAGCAGCACGTAAACGCATGATCGAAAGTAACCTGCGTTTGGTGGTAAAAATTTCACGTCGTTATAGCAACCGCGGCCTTGCACTTCTCGATCTAATCGAAGAAGGCAACCTAGGTTTAATTCGCGCCGTAGAGAAGTTTGATCCAGAGCGTGGCTTCCGCTTCTCAACTTACGCGACATGGTGGATTCGTCAAACCATTGAACGTGCGTTAATGAATCAGACTCGCACTATCCGTTTGCCAATCCATGTTGTGAAAGAGCTGAACATCTATCTGCGTACCGCAAGAGAGCTATCACAAAAACTTGATCATGAACCAACGGCGGAAGAAATTGCTTCTAAGCTAGACAAGCCAGTTGGTGATGTGAGTAAGATGCTTCGTCTAAACGAAAGAGTGAGCTCTGTAGATACGCCAATTGGTGGTGACGGTGAGAAAGCACTGTTGGATATTATTCCAGACATCAATAATTCAGATCCTGAGGTTTCAACTCAAGATAGCGATATCAAGAACTCACTGATATTCTGGCTTGATGAACTGAATCCGAAGCAGAAAGAAGTGCTTGCACGTCGATTTGGACTATTAGGCTATGAGCCGTCAACGCTAGAAGAAGTTGGCCGTGAAATCAGCCTAACTCGTGAGCGAGTTCGCCAAATCCAAGTTGAAGGTCTTCGCCGTCTACGTGAGATTCTTATCAAGCAAGGTCTGAACATGGAAAACTTGTTCAACGTTGAAAACGACTAAACGATATTCCACGATATCGACATAAAAAAACGCTGACCTCATGTCAGCGTTTTTTAGTTTTAGCTTCTGGTTTGGCTTTTACTTCAGCTAAGAACCACAGCGCTTAGCTATTTAAACTAGAGTACTTCTTAAACTAGAGTAGTTTCTTCAAGCGGTAGAGTTCTTCTAATGCTTGGCGAGGTGTTAGATCATCAGGATCAACATTCGCTAGTGCTTGCTCCACTTCACTCGGTTCAGGGATCAGGCTCAGTTGGTTTGCGATATCGACACCGCTTGGCTTCGATGTTGGCGACTCCATACTTAACGCTTCTAACTGAGTCAGCTTCGCACGAGCATTCTTGATCACTGCTTTCGGTACGCCAGCTAAACCTGCAACCGCTAGACCATAAGATTTACTTGCAGCACCTTCTTGAACTGCGTGCATAAAGGCAATGCTATCACCATGCTCAACCGCATCTAAGTGTACGTTTGCTAAAGTTGGAAGTTGGTTAGGTAGTTCAGTTAGCTCAAAGTAGTGCGTTGCAAACAGTGTCATCGCATTGATTTGATTGGCTAGCCACTCTGCACTTGCCCAAGCCAGAGACAGGCCATCGTAAGTACTGGTACCACGGCCAATTTCGTCCATTAGCACAAGGCTGTTTGGTGTTGCATTGTGCAGAATATTAGCGGTCTCTGTCATTTCAACCATGAAGGTTGAACGACCAGAAGCCAGATCATCCGATGCACCAATACGAGTAAAGATACGGTCGATAGAGCCAATCGTCGCGCTTTCTGCTGGCACATAACAACCGATATGAGCCATCAATGCGATAAGTGCAGTTTGGCGCATGTAAGTCGATTTACCACCCATGTTTGGACCTGTGATGATCAGCATTTTACGCTTGTCGTTTAGGTCGATAGGGTTGGCGATGAAAGGTTCGTCCATCACTTGTTCTACTACTGGGTGACGACCCGCTTGGATCTGTACACCCGCTGCTTCTGTCATAGTTGGGCGACAGTAATCAAGAGTATCTGCACGCTCAGCTAAGTTCTGTAGTACATCAAGTTGAGATACTGAAGAAGCGATGTTTTGTAGTCGTTCTAGATATGGCAGTAGCAAATCAAACAACTCTTCCCACAACTGCTTCTCGATAGCGAGTGCTTTCGACTTTGAGTTAAGTACTTTGTCTTCGTGCTCTTTCAGCTCAGGAATAATGTAACGTTCAGCATTCTTCAGCGTTTGGCGACGAACATAATGTGGCGGCACAAGGTGGCTTTGTCCGCGGCTCACTTGAATGAAGAAACCGTGTACGTTGTTGTAACCAACTTTTAGTGTGTCGATGCCATGACGTTCACGCTCTTCTTGCTCAAGCTTATCCAGAAACTCGGTTGCACCTGCAGCAAGGTCACGCCATTCATCTAGCTCGGCGTTGTAGCCTTCCGCAATCACACCGCCGTCACGGATAACCACGGGCGGGTTCTCTTTGATTGCACGTTCAAGCAGTTCTGAAACTTCGTCTACAGGAGACGCGTACTGAGCAAGTTGAGTTAGGTATGGGTGTTTAAGCTGAGTCAGTGTTTCAGCAAGCTCTGGTAAGTATTCCATTGCTTGACGAAGGCGTGCCATATCACGTGGGCGAGCAGAACGAAGTGCAAGACGAGCCAGAATACGCTCGATATCACCAATCTGTTTTAAGGTCGGTTGTAGCTCTGTGAATAGAGCTAAATCTTTCATTTCACCAATCGCATCTAGGCGTTGATCAAGTGCAGAGATATTGCGCATTGGTTGATGTAACCAACGTTTAAGCATACGACTGCCCATTGCCGTAGCGGTGTGATCAAGCACTTCAGCAAGGGTGTTATCTGTGCCACCGCCAAGGTTTTGCGTGATCTCTAGGTTGCGGCGAGTCGCAGCATCGAGGATCACTGAGTGATCTTGCTTATCCATGGTCAGTGAACGGATGTGCGGAAGAGCAGTTCGCTGCGTGTCTTTCACGTATTGGATAAGACAGCCAGCTGCACAAAGGCCAAGCTTGGCACCTTCAACGCCAAAACCGACAAGGTCGCGAGTTCCAAATTGTTGGTTCAGCTGCTGCTTGGCGGTATCTAGTTCGAATTCCCAAACTGGACGACGGCGATTGCCGTTACGGCTTGCCATTAAATCGACGGGTTCGAAATCTTCAGGGAACAGCAGCTCACGCGGAGAGGTTCTTTGTAGCTCAGCGGCCATCGCTTCTTCTGTTTCTGGCTCGCAAAGTTGGAATCGGCCAGAGGTAATATCAAGTGTCGCATAACCGAATTTACCGTTGTGGTGATAAATGGCTGCAATTAGGTTATCAACGCGTTCAGAAAGCAAGGCTTCGTCGGTTACGGTACCCGGTGTCACGATACGCACTACTGCGCGCTCAACAGGGCCTTTTGAAAGTGCTGGATTACCAATCTGTTCACAAATTGCTACGGACTCACCAAGTTGCACTAACTTTGCAAGGTATCCTTCAACCGCATGGTATGGAACACCTGCCATCGGAATCGGTTCACCATTTGATGAGCCACGCTTAGTCAGTGAAATATCGAGGAGTTGAGAGGCTTTTTTAGCGTCATCGTAGAAAAGCTCGTAGAAATCGCCCATGCGGTAGAACAGCAGAATTTCTGGGTTTTCTGCTTTCAGTTTTAGATACTGCTGCATCATGGGAGTATGTTTTTGATCGGCTTTCACAGTTAACTTCTTTCGTTTATTTCTATTGCGGCTTAGGATACGTGAAAGCGTTTCGTGCGAAAAGCGGCTGATGCGAAAAGATGCGAATCCAAATGATATGACAGTAAATAAAGGGAAGCAGATGATGCAGATGACTCAAGACCTTAGTGAGCAGCTTGGACATTTACTCGCTAAACACAAACACGTGTTAGTGACGGCTGAATCTTGCACTGGCGGAGGTGTCGCGAGTGCAGTCACCGATATTGCGGGCAGCTCTGGATGGTTTGATCGCGCTTTTGTTACGTACAGCAATGAAGCCAAACAAGAGATGATCGGTGTACAGCTTAAAACCTTAATGGAGTTCGGCGCCGTGAGTGAGCCTGTCGTAATAGAAATGGCGAGCGGGGCATTGCAACATTCAAACGGGACGATCTCTGTATCAATTAGTGGCATCGCTGGCCCAGGTGGCGCGACCGAAGATAAGCCTGTTGGTACAGTATGCTTCGCGTGGAAAGCGCTAAATGGCTGGGATAAAGTAGAAACGCATGTATTTACAGGCGACAGATCACAAGTACGCCAACAAGCCACGCACCATGCCCTGCAAGTTATTTATGATTACCTATCAATGGAAGGTAAGTAACATTTGTACAAATTATTTTCATACAGGTATAGACACTGTATGAATCAACAGTATAATGAAAGCCAATTAGTCACCCCTATGTGGGTTAGAAATAGATTCTAGATCGCTTGTTGAGACAACCGATTATGTGGAGATAGAAATGGACGAGAATAAACAAAAAGCGTTAGCCGCAGCCCTTGGTCAGATTGAAAAGCAATTTGGTAAAGGTTCTATCATGCGTCTTGGTGATAACCGCACAATGGACGTAGAAACTATTTCTACAGGTTCTCTATCTCTAGATATCGCACTAGGTGCTGGTGGCCTACCGATGGGACGTATCGTAGAAGTTTACGGTCCAGAATCATCAGGTAAAACAACGCTAACGCTTGAGCTTATTGCTGCAGCACAGAAAGTGGGAAAGACGTGTGCATTCGTTGATGCGGAGCACGCACTAGACCCTATCTACGCTCAAAAGCTTGGTGTTGATATCGATGCACTTCTTGTTTCTCAACCAGATACTGGTGAGCAAGCGCTGGAAATCTGTGATGCACTGGCTCGTTCAGGTGCAATCGACGTTCTTGTTATTGACTCAGTAGCAGCCCTAACACCAAAAGCAGAAATCGAAGGCGAAATGGGCGACAGCCACATGGGTCTTCAGGCTCGTATGCTTTCTCAAGCAATGCGTAAGCTGACGGGTAACCTTAAGCAGTCTAACTGTATGGCTATCTTCATTAACCAAATTCGTATGAAAATTGGTGTGATGTTCGGTAACCCAGAAACAACAACAGGTGGTAACGCACTTAAGTTCTACGCATCTGTTCGTCTTGATATTCGCCGTACTGGTGCGATTAAAGATGGTGATGAAGTTGTTGGTAACGAAACTCGTATCAAGGTCGTTAAGAACAAGATTGCTGCACCATTCAAACAAGCTGAGACTCAAATCCTTTACGGTAAAGGCTTCAACCGCGAAGGTGAGCTTATCGACTTAGGTGTTAAGAATAAGCTAGTAGAAAAAGCAGGCGCTTGGTACAGCTACAAAGGCGATAAGATCGGCCAAGGTAAAGCTAACGCTGGTAAATACCTACGTGAAAACCCAGAAGTTGCTCTAGAGATCGATACTAAACTTCGTGAGTTACTACTGACTCCTGCTGTTCTTGAAGAGAAAGACGTAGAGAAAGAAGAAGAAAACGAAGAGCTATAAGCTCACGTTTTATAGAGTGGATGTTTGAAAGAAGCATCCGCTTTGAAAGAATTTAAAGCCTCGCATATTTTATGCGGGGCTTTTTTATTGGATCTGCTCCGTCGAGCATGTCTTTGGTCAAATCTCTCTCGTTGACTGAGTTTCTTCGGTACTAGGTCGTCAATTTAGTTCTGCTTTTCCACGGCAAGATATAGTGGAATATTCTTCATTTTATCGAATTCCCACTAAAATCCTGCCCAAGGGTGTCTTTTCTACAAGAAAACTAGTCGAAGCCTTAACCATGATCTACAATACGGCAAAATTCTAACTCGACTATTTTCAGGAAGAGCTGCATGTACATGAGCACTGATGAGGTTCGCAACGCGTTCCTTAAGTTCTTTGAGAGCAAAGAACACCAAATCGTAGACAGTTCATCGTTAGTTCCACATAACGATCCAACCCTGCTATTCACTAACGCAGGTATGAACCAATTCAAAGATTGCTTCTTAGGCGCCGAAAAGCGTGCCTACACTCGAGCAACTACGGCTCAGCGTTGTGTACGTGCGGGTGGTAAACACAATGACCTTGAAAACGTAGGTTTCACGGCTCGTCACCACACGTTCTTCGAAATGCTAGGCAACTTCAGCTTTGGCGACTACTTCAAAGAAGAAGCGATTGGATTTGCTTGGGAATTCCTGACTGAAACTCTTCAACTGCCAAAAGATCGTCTACTGGTAACGGTATACGAGACAGATGATGAAGCATTCGATATCTGGAACAAGAAAGTAGGTGTTCCTGCTGACCGTATCGTTCGCATTGGCGACAAAGAAGGCGGTAAACAGTTCGAGTCTGATAACTTCTGGACGATGGGTGACACAGGTCCTTGTGGTCCATGTACTGAAATCTTCTACGATCACGGTGAGCACATCTGGGGCGGCCGTCCTGGTACACCTGAAGAAGATGGTGACCGTTTCATCGAGATCTGGAACAACGTATTCATGCAGTTCAACCGTCACGCTGACGGCACAATGGAACCGCTACCTAAGCCTGCTGTAGATACAGGTATGGGTATTGAGCGTATTTCTGCAATCATGCAGGGCGTTCACTCTAACTACGAAATTGATGTATTCCAAAAGCTAATCAAAGCGACTGCGGAAGTTGTTGGTCATGACGATCTATCTAACCAATCGCTACGCGTTATTGCTGACCACATCCGTTCTTGTTCATTCCTAATTGCTGACGGTGTTATGCCTTCAAACGAAGGTCGTGGCTACGTTCTACGTCGTATCATCCGTCGTGCAGTTCGTCACGGTAACAAGCTTGGCGCACAAGGCGTGTTCTTCCACAAACTTGTGGGCGTACTGGCTGAAGTGATGGGCTCTGCGGCAGATGAACTTAAGAAACAGCAAGAGCTGGTTGAAAAAGTACTTCGCATTGAGGAAGAGAACTTTGGTCGTACGCTAGAGCGCGGCATGGTTATTCTTAATGACGCACTAGATGCACTTGAAGGCAAAGAGCTTGACGGCGAAACAGTTTTCAAACTTTACGATACATACGGCTTCCCAGCTGACCTTACTAACGATGTAGCTCGCGAACGCGATTTTACTATCGATGAAGAAGGCTTTGAGAAGGCGATGGAAGCACAGCGTAAGCGTGCACGTGAAGCAGGCCAATTCGGCACGGATTACAACGCGACAATCAAAGTAGACACCAACACTGAGTTCTGTGGTTACACAGCAACTGAAGGTGCTGGTGAAATCTCTGCGCTATTCGTTGACGGCGAAGAGGTTGCTTCACTATCGGCTGGCGACAAAGCAATCATCATCCTTGAAGAGACACCATTCTACGCTGAGTCAGGCGGTCAATGTGGTGATGCTGGTACACTAAAAACAGCGTCGGGTCTTTTCAAAGTACAAGACACTCAGAAGCTAGGTAACGCATTTGCGCACCACGGTGAGCTAGTTGAAGGTGTATTTGCTAAGGGCGATAAAGTAGAAGCAACGGTTGACGCTGAGCGTCGAGCTGCTATCTCACTAAACCACTCTGCCACTCACTTACTTCACTCTGCATTGCGCGAAGTGCTAGGTGAGCACGTTGCTCAGAAAGGTTCTTTAGTTAAGCCAGACAACCTACGTTTTGACTTCTCTAACCTTGAAGCGGTAACACCAGCACAGATTAAAGAAGTAGAGCGTCTAGTTAACGCACAAGTTCGTAAGAACCATGTGATTGAAACGAACATCATGGACATCGAGTCAGCGAAAGAAAAAGGTGCAATGGCACTGTTTGGCGAGAAGTACGATGATGAAGTTCGCGTTCTATCTATGGGCGACTTCTCTACTGAACTTTGTGGTGGTATCCACGCTTCAAACACAGGTGATATCGGCCTATTCAAGATCACTTCTGAAGGTGGTATTGCTGCGGGTATTCGTCGTATTGAAGCGGTAACAGGTGAAGCTGCACTAGATGCAGTAGAAGCTCAAGCTAACGCTTACGAAGAGAAACTGGCTGAGTCAGCTAAGAAAGCGAAATCGCTAGAGAAAGAAATCCAACTGCTTAAAGAAAAGATGGCTGCTGCAGAAAGCGCAAACATCATGGGCAAAGTAGAAGACATCTCTGGTACTAAAGTTTTGGTTGCTGCAATTGAAGGCGCAGACAACAAGAACCTACGTACTATGGTTGATAACGCTAAAAACCAAGTAGGTAGCGGCATCATCCTGATCGCGAACGTAGCAGACGGTAAAGTTGGCTTGATTGCTGGTGTAACCAAAGACCTAATCGGCAAAGTAAAAGCGGGTGATCTCGTCAAGATGGTTGCTGAGCAAGTTGGCGGTAAAGGCGGCGGTCGTCCAGATATGGCTCAAGCGGGCGGTACAGACGTTGCAGCACTGCCAGAAGCGCTTAAATCTGTGCGTACTTGGCTAGAAGAGCGTCTTTAAGCTTAAGTAATTGATACAAAGATGCCCAATCAGTTGATTGGGCATCTTTTATTTTGCCTATTGGAAGTGTGTTTAAACAAGGTTTGATTGAGATTAACCAAGAAGTCTAATGGTGGCGTTAGACTCCTTGGTTAATTTTTTATTGCTTCGCCCTGACGCGGAGTGTGTGTTTTTTTGTCATATATAGACATTGGTCTTGGGAAGGTGAGGACGGGTGAAAATGCCTCTTATCGTGCAGAAATTTGGTGGAACGTCGGTGGGTTCAATTGAACGAATCCATCATGTAGCAGAAAAAATCATTGAAGCGAAAAATGAAGGGAACCAGATCGTGGTTGTCGTTTCTGCTATGTCTGGTGAAACAAATCGGTTAGTTAATTTAGCCACGCAAGTTGATAGCGTACCAAACGCTAGAGAACTGGATGTGTTGTTAACGGCTGGCGAGCAAGTTTCCATGGCCTTGTTAGCAATGACGTTACACAAGTTAGGTTATGAAGCGACATCGATGACTGGCTATCAAGCCAAGATACACACGGATTCTAATCATAATAATGCAGCGATTGAGCGTATTGATACTGCTCCGATTCAAGCTCTGCTAGATGACAACCAGATTGTTATTGTTGCAGGCTTTCAAGGATTCAATGCGAAAGGTGATATCACGACATTAGGCCGCGGTGGTTCAGATACTACAGCGGTCGCGCTTGCAGGTGCCTTGCAGGCGAAAGAATGCCAGATCTATACTGATGTAGATGGTGTTTACTCTTGTGACCCTAGAGTCGTAAAACAATCTCAGAAATTAGATACTTTAGACTTTCCTTCTATGGAAGAGATGGCTCGCCGAGGCGCTAAGGTATTGCACCTTCCTTGTGTTCAGTATGCATGGCAGCACAACGTGTCATTGCGAGTGCTTTCAAGCTTTGAACAAGGCGAAGGCACATTGATCGCGGGTAATCAGTGTTTGAATGATATTGCTGGCATCGCCATCCAAAGAGATATGGTGCGTATCGAGTGTTTGAATGAAGATTTACCGTCTTTCATTTCACATTGCCAACTGTTGGGGATCGAAGTCTGTAGTGTGATCGAGGAAACAGAACGGGCAGCACTCATTATTAAACAAGACATAAGTGCCAAATTAAAACTAGTTTTTGCTGAGAAAATCCGTAATAGTGAACAGGTTAGTTTGTTAACTGTGGTAGGAAGCCGAACACAAGAAATTGTGGTCAGTTCACATGGATTGTTGTCTGAAGGCGAAATTGATGTACAGCATCACTTATTGCAGCAGCAGTCTTTAACTTTGGTGATATCACCAACGCAAGTCGATATGGCTGCTAACATATTACACAATGCATACATCGTAGCGCGTGAAACACAGGGTTATCCTAAAAAAGAAGTGCATTTTGGTTAAATAAACTCAATCGATAGTTTACGAAAATATAACTTTTGTTGGATAATGCTCTCGTAGCTAGATAAATTTAGAGATTACTCAAGGAGCAAAGAATGCTAATTTTGACTCGCCGCGTTGGCGAAACACTGATGATTGGTGATGAAGTAACAGTTACTGTACTAGGCGTTAAAGGTAACCAAGTACGTATCGGTGTTAACGCACCTAAAGAAGTATCTGTTCACCGTGAAGAGATCTACATGCGCATTCAAGCTGAAAAAGGTAATGGTAACGTTGCATCTGGCAACTACTAATACTTTTGCGTAGAGAAGAGGCTAGCATTGTTGCTAGCCTTTTTTGATCTTGGGGAACCGAAACACTGATTGGGACATAGATGGGTTGGATAACGGATCGGTCTCAAAGTGGTGAAGTGAATGCTTTGTGATGCTGCGAGATACAGACAAGGTTGAACAGAACTGTTGCTCTGTATTTTGTTTGGCAAAACTCAAGATTTATTCGCTTCCCCTATGGCGAAAATACGCATCCCGTAGTATTGTGCCATCAGCAGTAGCACTTGCTGCTGGAGAAATTAGATAATTGTTTTCGGCTGTTTATTATTGCCAATCTTTCACCTTAATTTTTAAGGGAAAAAGCGCGATTTGAATCTTATAAGTTCAATTTGCAAGCGCTTTGATTAAATAGCAAACGGTTGAGTGTTTTTGTCCAATTTTTTTCAATAAAGTGTTTGACATATTTTCGGTAAAACGTAATATGTGCCTCCGCAAGACGGTGAGGTGGCCGAGAGGCCGAAGGCGCTCCCCTGCTAAGGGAGTATGTGGTTTGTAGCTGCATCGAGGGTTCGAATCCCTCCCTCACCGCCATTTCTTGCGAGTCTAAAATTAGCAATTTAGACAATGTAAATGTGCGTCCTTAGCTCAGCTGGATAGAGTACCTGGCTACGAACCAGGCGGTCGGAGGTTCGAATCCTCCAGGACGCGCCATTCTCTCTTCTCTTACTTGTAAGTGATTTGAGAATAATGAATTAGGTGAGGTGGCCGAGTGGCCGAAGGCGCTCCCCTGCTAAGGGAGTATGTGGTTTGTAGCTGCATCGAGGGTTCGAATCCCTCCCTCACCGCCATTCATTACAGGCCGATGGCCTTTTTTTTTCTTCGTAGCAAGAAGAATGTGATATATTTCACAACTTCATTCTTAATGAATGAACACCGTGCGTCCTTAGCTCAGCTGGATAGAGTACCTGGCTACGAACCAGGCGGTCGGAGGTTCGAATCCTCCAGGACGCGCCACTATTTAAGGGTTTATTTCTTTTAAGAATGAAAGTCCTTGTATTGACTAAGTTGATACTAAAACCGTGCGCTCTTAGCTCAGCTGGATAGAGTACCTGGCTACGAACCAGGCGGTCGGAGGTTCGAATCCTCCAGAGCGCGCCACTATTTAGGGTTTAGTTCTTATAAGAATGTGAATCCTGATATTGATAAATCGTTCGTCGAGAATTAATATCAAAAACCGTGCGTCCTTAGCTCAGCTGGATAGAGTACCTGGCTACGAACCAGGCGGTCGGAGGTTCGAATCCTCCAGGACGCGCCACTATTTAGGGCTTCTTTCTTATAAGAACAGAAATCCTTGTATTGAGTTGTTGTTGTTTACAACGAATTGATACTAAAACCGTGCGCTCTTAGCTCAGCTGGATAGAGTACCTGGCTACGAACCAGGCGGTCGGAGGTTCGAATCCTCCAGAGCGCGCCACTATTTAGGGTTTCTTTTATGAACCCCTGATATTGGGAATACCGATATCGAAAACTGCGCGTCCTTAGCTCAGCTGGATAGAGTACCTGGCTACGAACCAGGCGGTCGGAGGTTCGAATCCTCCAGGACGCGCCACTCTTTAGGGTTTCCTTGTGAACTCCTGATATTGGAAATACTGATATCGAAAACCGTGCGTCCTTAGCTCAGCTGGATAGAGTACCTGGCTACGAACCAGGCGGTCGGAGGTTCGAATCCTCCAGGACGCGCCACTATTTAGGGCTTTTTTCTTATAAGAATGAAATCCTTATATTGATCTCTTGTTAGTAACAATGAATTGATATTAAAACCGTGCGCTCTTAGCTCAGCTGGATAGAGTACCTGGCTACGAACCAGGCGGTCGGAGGTTCGAATCCTCCAGAGCGCGCCACATTATTAAAAAAAGCCTCGTTTATACGAGGCTTTTTTTATGTCTGCTGCAAATTTGTTGCGACAATGTTAAATTTGTTAGTTGTTTAACTTGTTGTATTTAAAGTAGTTCTTGATTGCTTCTTTGTTATTCCACCTTTCTCATATCAATTCCCAGAAAAGCCCCGTTTAAGTCACAGTTTAAATATCTAAAAATGACGTATTTGACAGATTTATGTGATCTGATAGGCGAATAATTAACCTTATGTGTGCGTTATCCGTAACAGAACCTTAAACAAAATTGACAAACTTTTACCAATCGAGATAATCCATGGGTCGGGATCACTATTCGCTGAAATCCTGTACGTATGTCAGGATGACGAAGAAAGGAAGCAACATGACTAATATTGGAAGCCTGCTAGGAGATGCGGCGACTCTAATGATAACGGGGATGTCCGTTGTCTTTATTTTTCTAACTATTCTAGTTTACCTCGTTCGGTTGATGTCAAAACTGGTACCAGAAGAAGTACCAGAGCCGATCGCAGCACCTAAAAAAATTCAAAAATCACAATCAAACCCTTCAGCTGTTAGTCCACAGGTAGTGGCAGCAATTTCGGCCGCGGTTCATCAATACCGTGCGTCTACTGCTAAGTAGCATTTAAAGGATTAAAAAGGAGTTTATGAGCATGTCTAAACCACTAGCTATCACAGATGTGGTACTTCGTGACGCGCACCAGTCACTATTTGCTACTCGTATGCGTATCGAAGATATGCTGCCAATTGCGGCAGAACTGGATAAAGTCGGTTACTGGTCACTTGAGACTTGGGGCGGCGCGACGTTTGATTCATGTATCCGTTTTCTTGGCGAGGATCCATGGGAGCGTTTGCGTGAGCTGAAAAAAGCGATGCCAAACACACCAATGCAGATGCTACTGCGTGGTCAAAACCTATTGGGCTACCGTCACTACGCGGATGATGTAGTAGAAAAATTTGTTGAACGTGCCCATAAAAACGGCATGGACGTATTCCGTATCTTTGATGCGATGAATGACGTGCGTAACTTTGAAAAAGCAGTGAAAGCAACGATCGACGTTGGTGGCCACGCTCAAGGTACGTTGTCTTACACAACCAGTCCGGTCCACAATTCAGATACTTGGGTTGATTTGGCTAAGCGCCTAGAGGACCTAGGTTGTCACTCACTATGTATCAAAGATATGTCAGGTTTATTAAAGCCGTATGAAGCAGAAGAGCTGATTACACGTATCAAAGCATCGTGTGACGTTCCTCTAGCACTGCATAGCCACGCGACAACTGGTCTATCGACTGCAACAGCGGTTAAAGCCGTTGAAGCGGGTATCGACATTCTAGATACCGCTATTTCTTCAATGAGCTGCACTTACGGTCATACGCCAACCGAAACGGTTGTTGCGATGTTAGAAGGTACAGAGCGAGACACGAATCTTAAACTAGACCAAATCGAACCCATCGCGGCTTACTTCCGTGATGTACGTAAAAAGTACGCGAAATGGGAAGGTCAGCTAAAAGGTGTCGATTCTCGCATCTTAATCGCTCAAGTTCCTGGCGGAATGTTAACTAACATGGAAGGCCAGCTTAAAGAGCAAGGCGCCGCCGATCGCATGGATGAAGTTCTAGAAGAGATCCCACGCGTACGTAAAGAGCTTGGTTACATTCCTTTAGTAACACCAACTTCTCAGATTGTCGGTACTCAAGCGGTTATTAACGTCTTAACGGGCGAACGCTATAAGAGCATCACGAAAGAGACTGCTGGTCTACTGAAAGGTGAATACGGTCAAGCTCCTGCTGAAGTGGATGCTGAACTGCAAGCGAAAGTTCTAGACGGTGCAGAGCCGATTACTTGTCGTCCTGCTGATTTACTTAAGTCTGAAATGGATACGTTAACGACGGATCTGTTAGAGAAAGCGAAATCAGAGGGTATCTCTCTAGCTGAAGATACGGTTGATGATGTACTGACTTACGCGCTCTTCCCACAAGTGGGTCTTAAGTTCCTTAAGAACCGTCGTAATCCTGAAGCATTTGAACCTGCACCAACGCTAGAAGTTGCGGCTCCAGTTGCTGCAGCTCCTGTACAAGCTTCTGGTGGTATTGAAAGCTACAGCGTGAAGGTTGATGGTCAAGTTTACGATGTTGAAGTTGGCCCACAAGGTGAACTGACATCGGTGGCGCCATCTGCAAAACCTGCTCAGGCTGCACCAGTAGCAGCGTCTGACGCTGAAGCGGTTCCAGCTCCATTGGCGGGTAACATCTTTAAAGTAAACGTTCAGGCGGGTACTGAGGTTTCTGAAGGCGACGTTCTACTAATCCTAGAAGCGATGAAGATGGAAACGGAAGTTCGTGCTGCTCGTGGTGGTATCGTTCAAGAATTGAATGTTAAAGAAGGCGATGCAGTTACTGTAGGCGCTCCACTACTAAGCTTAGCGTAAGGGAGTACCATGGAAGGATTGATGACCTTATGGTCTGAAACAGGGATTGCGAACTTTGAGTTCGGCCAGATCTGTATGATGCTGGTTGGTTGCTTACTGTTGTTTTTGGCAATTCGTAAAGGATTTGAACCGTTACTTCTACTGCCTATTGGTTTTGGTGCTGTATTAGCAAACATTCCAAATGCTGGGTTTACTGATCCAGGTGGTTTGCTCTACTACGTCTACTACATTGGTATTGAGACAGGTATTTTCCCACTGCTGATCTTTATGGGTGTTGGTGCGATGACGGACTTCGGTGCGTTGATTGCGAACCCTAAAACGTTGTGGCTAGGGGCTGCGGCTCAGTTTGGTATCTTCGCGACGCTATTTGGCGCGATCTTGCTGAACTACGTTCCAGGAATGGAGTTCTCGATGGCCGATGCTTCGTCAATTGCGATCATTGGTGGTGCCGATGGCCCAACTGCGATCTTCTTGGCGAGTAAGTTATCTCCGGATCTTTTAGGTGCCATTGCAGTAGCGGCTTATAGCTACATGGCTTTGGTTCCTATCATTCAGCCACCAATCATGAAAGCGTTAACGTCTCCTGAAGAGCGCAAAATTAAGATGGCTCAACTTCGTCACGTTAGCAAAGCCGAGAAGATTCTTTTCCCGCTTGCTGTACTACTGATGACGATTTTGTTCCTACCTTCAGCAACACCTCTAGTTGGTATGTTCTGTTTGGGTAACTTAATGCGTGAAGCGGGTGTGGTTGATCGCCTTTCAAAAACAGCTCAAAACGAACTGATTAACGTTGTAACTATTTTCCTAGGTCTAGGGGTTGGTTCTAAGCTTCAAGCGGATAAGTTCTTGAACTTAGAAACATTGGGTATTCTAGGTTTAGGTGCGGTCGCGTTCAGTATCGGTACGGCGGGTGGTGTATTGATGGCTAAGGTGTTGAACCGATTCTCGAAAGAGGACATCAACCCACTGATTGGCGCAGCTGGCGTATCAGCGGTTCCAATGGCGGCACGTGTTGTGAACAAGGTTGGTCTTGAGGCAAACCCTCAGAATTTCTTGTTGATGCATGCAATGGGCCCGAACGTAGCCGGTGTACTTGGTAGTGCGGTTGCGGCGGGTATTCTATTAGCTCTCGTGGGCTAGTGGATTTGCTGGGTCATGTATCGTTACGTTAATTGGTCGTCAATTTACGAATGAGCGGTTAACTTAGCCTTATTAAATGGTTTATAGTCAAAGGGATGCTTTCGCATCCCTTTCTTTTTATTAATTAGGGTGCTTGCTCACTAGGGCTTTTATCAATCAAGGAAATGTGGAAATGGAAAATAAACAGATTGCGATTACTCAATTCGGCGGCGTCGAAAACCTAAGTATTCAAACCAGTGCGATCCCTGAGCCTAAGGCTGGAGAAGTGGTGGTTAAAGTTTCCTTTTCAGGCATTAATCCGATTGATGTCAAAACCCGAGCGGGCCTTGGTTGGGCGGCAGCACAAAACAAAGGTAACCTACCTTGGGTACCTGGCTACGATATTTCAGGGCAAATTGTCTCGCTAGGCGAACAGGCTGAACGCTTTACTGTTGGTGATAACGTGGCTGGCTTTATTGGTTTTCCACTGCAAGGTGGCGGTTACAGCCAATATGTGTGTGTTCCAGAAGCGGCACTAAGTATGGTTCCTGATTCTGTCACTTTAGAAGCGGCAGCTGCATTACCACTCGCGAGTCAAACCGCGGCACAAGCGCTCAACAAAGCCGAAGTGAAAGAAGGCGACCGCGTGCTTATTTTAGCGGGCGCGGGCGGCGTTGGTCACCTTGCGGTTCAAATTGCAGTGGCAGCAAAAGCTGAGGTTTACACAACCTGCAGCGAAGCCAATCTTGATTACCTTGCGACGCTAGGTGCTCACGCGATTAACTATAAGTTTGCGCCAGCATCAGAAAGAGTATCAGATGTCGATGTGCTGATTGATTTGGTCGGTGGCGATACCGCGCTTGATGCATTGAAGTGCCTAAAAGATGGCGCGCGAGTAGTGACTGTGCCGACTCTATCTGCAGAACTTATCTGTGAGAAAGCAACACTATTAGGTTTTACTGCATCAGGCATGCTGGTTGAACCAAGCCCTGAGCAAATGGACACTATGCTTTACATGGTCAGTGTCGGATTACTCAAAACAGAAATTCAAGGTATCTACCAATTAGACGAGGCGCAGTCGGCGCACCTGCAGGTTGAAACCGGACACACCAGAGGCAAGGTGCTACTTAAAATGCAAGAAAGTTGATAGGCAGTGTTAGAATTTTTTAACTCCCTTTTTGAAAATATCGCGCTGTGGTTCTCGGACTCGGCGCTGTGGGTACTCTTCATTAGTGGCTTCTTGAGTGCCACGTTACTCCCCGGTGGTTCAGAAGCTAGCCTTGTGGCTGCATTGAGCTTAGATCAGTTTTCAACCTCATCGATCATTCTAGTGGCGACATTAGGCAATACCTTAGGCGGCCTGACTAACTATTGGATTGGTTTGTGGTTGCCTAATCGAACTCAATCTGAAAAGCATGGTCATAAGGCTATGGCTTGGCTGAGTCGCTATGGCTACTGGACACTGTTATTTAGTTGGTTACCGATCATTGGTGACCCTTTGTGTCTCGCTGCGGGTTGGCTAAGAATGAAATTCATCCCTAGCGTTATTTTGATAGCGATTGGCAAAGCCGCTCGCTATAGCTTACTTGCTGCTATCTACTTCGGTTTTTTCTAAGGAGAACCTATGAAAAAGGTTTTACTTGGTACATTTTCTCTTATCGCCATTGCTGGCTGTTCTTACAATGTACCTAGCTCAACGCCCTTCTTTTCCTCGTTACCTGAAGGTGTCACTCTGTTAGAAGAGGTTAAGCCCTCTAAAGATAAAGTAGTGATTCCTTACACCAAGTATCAGCTTGAAAACGGTCTGACAGTTATTCTTTCCCCTGATGATTCCGATCCGTTGGTGCATGTTGATGTAACTTATCACGTCGGTTCAGCACGTGAAGAGATAGGCAAGTCGGGATTTGCTCACTTCTTTGAGCACATGATGTTCCAGGGTTCAGAGAACGTTGGTGACCAACAGCACTTTAAGATCATTACCGAAGCGGGTGGCTCGTTAAACGGCACGACCAACCGTGACCGCACCAACTATTTTGAAACTGTTCCTTCTAACCAACTTGAAAAAATGCTGTGGTTAGAATCAGACCGAATGGGCTTCTTGTTGGATGCTGTTTCTCAGAAGAAATTTGAGGTTCAAAGAGGCACGGTCAAGAACGAGCGAGCGCAGAGCTACGAAAATCGTCCTTACGGCTTGATGTGGGAACGCATGGGCGAAGCGCTTTACCCTGAAGGTCACCCTTACTCTTGGCAACCAATCGGCTATGTTGAAGATCTTGACCGTGTTGACGTGAATGATCTTAAAGCGTTCTTCCTGCGTTGGTACGGCCCAAACAATGCCGTGTTAACGATTGGTGGTGATATCGACGTTGATGATACGCTAGAATGGGTTAACAAGTACTTTGGTCCAATTCCTCAAGGCCCTGAAGTGAAGGCGGCAGAGAAGCAACCTGCTGTTCTAAAAGAAGATAAGTACATCACCTTAGAAGATAATATTCGTCAGCCGATGGTGCTTGTGGGTTGGCCAACAACGTATCGCGGCGAAGAGACGCAAGCTTCACTGAATGCATTGTCTAACGTGTTAGGTTCAGGTACCAACAGTTATCTATATCAAAACCTAGTAAAAACGCAGAAGGCAGTCAGCGCTGGATCTTTCCATGATTGTGCTGAGCTTGCTTGTACCATGTACGTGTATGCAATGGGCAACTCAGGTGAAAAAGGCGATTTGACGGTTCTCAATAAAGAGCTGATGGATACCCTGGAGCAATTCTCGAAAGAGGGCGTTGAGCAAGAGCGTTTAGACCAGATCACTGGCATGGCCGAAGCGAATGCTGTTTTTGCATTGCAAAGCGTTAAAGGTAAGGTGTCGCAACTCGCGTCGAACCAAACCTTCTATGGTCAGCCTGATCGCATTGAATCACAACTCGATCAAATCCGAGCGGTGACGCCTGAGAGCGTGAGCAAGGCATACCAAGATTTCATCGAAGGTAAGCACAAGGTTACCTTGAGTGTGGTTCCTAAGAAAAAGCTCGATTTGGCGGTTCGTGAAGCGACCTTTACCACGCCACCACGTACGTTGCCGGAATACAGCAAGGTGACGGAAGATCAACTGGATTTCAGAAAGGCACCGGATACCTTTGATCGCAGTGTGATGCCAGAAGTGAACTTTGGTGTTGAGGCGACCATGCCTGAGTTGTACCGCATGCACTTTGCAAATGGCACTGACTTAATTGGTACCGTGACCAGTGAAACGCCGACAGTACAGCTGCAAATTCAATTGCCTGCAGGCGAACGCTATGTTCGCAAAGGGCAAGAAGGCCTAGCGAACCTAACGGCTTCGATGATGGAAGAAGGCTCAACTAAACGAACCGTTGAAGAGTTACAAGCGACCTTAGATAAACTTGGTAGCAGCGTGAGCATTAGTGCGGGCAGCTACACCACAGATATTTCAGTCTCGACGCTAGAGAAAAACTTGCCTCAAACCTTAGCGATTGTGCAAGAGGTTCTATTCGATCCTAAGTTCGATGAGCAAGATTTTGAGCGCGTTAAGAAACAGATGCTAGAAGGCGTTGTGTATCAGCATCAGCAGCCAAGCTGGATGGCTTCTCAAGCAACCCGTGAAGTGCTGTTTGGTGACACTGTTTTTGCTCGTGCAAGTGATGGTACTAAGGAATCTCTATCGAAATTGACCTTAGACGATGTGAAAAAATTCTATGCGCAACATTACACACCAGAAGGTGCCAATATTGTTGTGGTGGGAGACATCTCGAAGAAAGAGGTAGGGAAACAGCTACAATTCTTTGAAGAGTGGCAAGGCGATGCGGCACCATTAACGCGTCCACAGATCGTCAAAGAGCTTTCTGGTCAGCACCTGTACTTAGTTGATAAACCGGGTGCGCCGCAAAGCATTGTTCGCTTGGTTCGTAAGGGCCTGCCGTTTGATGCGACGGGCGAATTGTATTTGAGCCAGTTAGCTAACTTTAACTTAGCGGGCAACTTCAATAGCCGTATCAACCAGAACCTACGTGAAGACAAAGCCTACACTTACGGTGCAAGCGGTTACTTCGCAAGTACTCGTGAAACTGGCGCAGTGGTATTTAGCGCGCAGGTAAGGGCGAATGCGACGGTTCCATCGATTCAAGAGTTTATTAATGAGCTGAATGAGTTTAGCCAAAGTGGATTAACTGACGAAGAGGTGAAATTTATGCGCCTTGCCGTCGGTCAACAAGATGCACTTAAATACGAAACGCCAAGTCAAAAGGCGGGGTTGTTGAGTAATATTGTTGCATTGAGCCTTGATGAAGATTACCTACAACAGCGTAATCAGATAGTTGAAACGGTTTCAAAAGAGACCTTAAACGAGCTATCTAAGAAATGGTTTGACCCGAATGATTATCAAATAATCGTTGTTGGTGACGCGACTTCGCTTCGCCCGCAATTAGAAAAGTTAGATATTCCAATAGAAGAGCTTGAAATCATTCGTTAGAGTACACATTAAAGGGGGAGGGAAGAGACTCTACTTTTCTCCTCCAACCTAATTTATGATAGTTCTAATCAGAACAATATAAGATAAGTGAACTGAATTTTGACTGATTTTGCTGCGCGACTAAAGCAAGTTGCAACCAACCCTAAGACCTTCTCTCAATTTGGTCGTGGTGTTGAAAGGGAAACATTACGCTACACGGAAGATGGGCACCTTGCTACTGGGCCGCACCCTGAGGCTTTGGGATCTGCGTTGATGAACGAATGGGTAACGACCGATTTCTCTGAGTCGCTACTGGAATTTATCACGCCTGTTTCTAACGACGTTCCGACGCTTTTGAATCAGTTGTCTGATATCCACCACTTCACGCAAACCAAGTTAGACGGCGAAAAACTATGGCCGCTTTCTATGCCTTGTTACGTTGGCAGTGAAGATTACATTCAGCTAGCGCAATACGGCACCTCGAATAACGGTAAGATGAAGACCCTATATCGTGAAGGCCTAAAACGTCGTTACGGTAGCCTGATGCAGATTATCTCTGGTGTTCACTTCAACTTCTCTTTCCCAGAAAGCTTTTGGGATAGCCTGTTTGGAGAGCAAACTGAAGAAGCGCGTTGTGAATCTAAGTCAGATGCTTACTTTGGTTTGATTCGTAACTACTACCGCTTTGGTTGGTTAATCCCATACTTCTTCGGTGCTTCACCTGCGCTATGTTCTTCTTTCATCAAAGGAAGAGAGACAAACCTGCCTTTTGAAAAGATTGGCGAGACACTGTATCTGCCAAAAGCAACGGCACTGCGCCTGAGCGACCTTGGCTACACGAACAGTGCGCAAAGTGTGTTGAAGATTGGTTTCAACAGCCTAGACCAATACCTTGAAGGTTTGAATCAAGCGATTCGCACACCATCAGAAGAATTTGCCGAGATTGGCACTAAGGTTGATGGTGAATACCGTCAGTTGAATAGCAACGTACTGCAAATTGAAAATGAGCTTTACGCTCCAATCCGCCCTAAGCGTGTCGCGAAGAGTGGTGAGAAACCATCTGAAGCATTGGCACGCGGTGGTGTTGAGTACATCGAGGTGCGTTCTCTCGATGTAAACCCATTCAGCTCAATTGGTATCAATGAGCAGCAGGTTCGCTTCCTAGACTTATTCCTAACGTGGAGTGTGCTAACGGACTCTGCTGAGATGGATAACTGCGAGCTTGAATGCTGGCGCGATAACTGGAACAAGGTGATCCTACAAGGTCGTCAGGTTGGTCTAGAGCTGCAAATCGGTTGTCATGGTGAGCGATTGTCTCTGCAAGATTGGGCGAAGCGTGTCTTCAAAGATCTGCGCTCTATTGCCGAGATGATGGACGCTGAACAAGGTGGTCGTGCATACCAAGAAACATGCGATACGCTTGAGGCTTGGATTGATAACCCTGAGCTAACTATTTCTGGCCAGTTGCTAGAAGAGACCAAAAAATTGGGCGGCTTAGGTAAAGTGGGTTGCGCGTTAGGTAAAACGTACGCTCAGCAACACAAAGCGCACCAATACAAAGTATATTCAGCTGAGTTGATGGAAGCAGAAGTTCAACGTTCTGTGATTGCTCAGCAACAAAGTGAAGAAGCAAGCACTCAAGATTTTGATAGCTTCTTAGCGGATTATTTTTCGTATTTAAAAGCATAGCGAGACTTTGGTGGAAAGGAAGCAAGCCTTATTAGGTCAGCCTACTCGAGTGAGTAGTAAATGGTTACCTGTAGTGACTGTTGGTGTTGTCTCTAGCCTGTTGGTTGGATGTGCAACGCCACCGCCAAAGCAGCAAGATAATTTGTGTAGCATCTTTCGAGAGCACCCTTCATGGTATGAAGATGCCTTGGATATGCAAGAAGAATGGGGAACGCCGATTAACGTTGCGATGGCTTTTGTGAAACAAGAGAGTAGCTATCGTCATGATGCGCGCCCACCTAAAGATTACATTCTTGGCTTTATACCGTGGGGGCGTGTAAGCAGTGCCTACGGTTATGCACAAGCTCAAGATCCTGCTTGGGAAGACTTCCAAAAGGCGACCAATAACGGTGGTTCAAGAACCAACTTTGATGATGCATTGATGTTCATCGGTTGGTATACCAGCGAGACGCGTCGTCAATTGGGCATCTCACTATGGGACCCATATAACCAATACCTGGCTTATCATGAAGGCCGTGGTGGTTATAAGCGCAAGTCATACAACAGCAAGCCATCGCTAATTAAGGTGGCGCGCAAAGTCGAACAGCAAGCAAAAGATTATGGATGGCAGCTGAAACAGTGCCGCAAAGAACTAGAAGACAATCGAAGCTGGTTTTTCTAAAGCCAGCCGTCATGGAGAAGAGCAATGCCTTTATTAGATAGTTTCACTGTTGATCACACACGCATGAACGCACCTGCCGTTCGTGTTGCTAAAACAATGCAAACCCCAAAAGGGGATACCATCACTGTGTTTGACCTGCGTTTTACTGCGCCAAACAAAGACATCCTATCTGAGAAAGGTATCCATACTCTAGAGCACCTATATGCTGGTTTCATGCGTAATCAATTGAACGGTTCAGATGTAGAGATCATCGATATCTCACCGATGGGCTGTCGCACTGGTTTCTACATGAGCCTGATTGGTACGCCTACAGAACAACAAGTGGCTGACGGTTGGTTGGCAGCGATGCAAGACGTACTGAAAGTTGAGAACCAGAATAAGATCCCTGAGCTGAACGAATACCAATGTGGTACCGCGGCAATGCACTCTTTGGATGAAGCGAAAGAGATCGCGAATGCGATCATCGCTGCAGGCATCTCTGTAAACAAGAATGATGAACTGGCACTGCCAGAGTCTATGCTGCAAGAGCTTAAGATCGACTAGTCATTGATAGCTACCCTAGATAGGGCGAGTTAGATACTAAAAGGCCCGGTTCAATGAACCGGGCCTTTTTCGTCAACGTATTTTAGGGCGAGACAGAGATTCAGTGATAACTCAGTTAGCCGTTCACGATCTGTGGGAACACGCGAACCAGTTTGATGCGGTTCTCTTCAAGCTCAACAATTTCCATTGGGTGGCTGGCAACCTGAACACTCAGGTGACTCTCAGGAATATCTTCAAGATGTTCCAGTATCAAACCATTCAGCGTTCTTGGGCCATCGGTAGGCAGTGCCCACTGTAAGCCTTTGTTGATATCTCGGATATTGGCACTGCCTTCAATCAAGAAGCTGCCATCGCTTTGCGGAGTAATCTCTTCAGATAAGCTTGGGGTGATTGAGGTGGTAAACTCACCTACGATCTCTTCTAGAATATCTTCTAATGTAACCAAACCATTGATGTCGCCATACTCATCAACAATCAAACCGATGCGCTGCTTATTGCGTTGAAACTTAAGCAGTTGAATATTGAGTGGTGTCGCTTCAGGAATAAAGTAGATCTCATCCGCGGCACGCAACAGGGTTTCTTTATTGAATTCGTTCTTTTCAAGCATCAGACGGTAAGCTTCACGCAGCCTAAGCATGCCGACCACTTCATCTATTTGGTCACGGTACAGCACTACGCGACCATGAGGCGAGTGGGTAAGTTGACGAACGATCGATTTCCAGTCGTCATTGATGTCGATACCAGTAATCTCATTACGCGGCACCATGATGTCGTTCACGGTGACGTGCTCTAAATCCAGAATAGACACCAACATATCTTGGTGACGTTGAGGGATTAAGCTACCGGCTTCATTTACCACGGTTCTAAGCTCTTCTGAACTCAAGTGGTCGGTTGCATCATGGCTGGCTTTAACACCTAAGATACGAATGAAGCCGTTGGTAATGAAGTTCACTAAGATCACCAATGGTGACAGCACCTTCATCAGTATCATCAAAAGGATACTGCTCGCGTAAGAGACACGTTCAGGAAATAGAGAAGCGATGGTTTTTGGTGTTACCTCGGCGAATACGAGGATCACGAGAGTTAGGGTACCAGTAGCGATAGCCACACCGATATCCCCGTAGATGCGCATACCAAGAATAGTAGCGATCGCAGATGCAAGAATGTTGACGAGATTGTTGCCGATGAGGATGAGGCCAATCAATCTGTCTGGGCGGTTCAGAAGTTTTTCTACACGTTTGGCACCTTTATGACCCGTATTGGCCAAGTGCTTTAAACGGTAGCGGTTCAGGGACATCATGCCCGTTTCGGAACCAGAGAAATAACCAGAAATTACAATGAGACACGCGAGTAGCGCAAATAAGATACCCGTTGATATGTCGTCCAAAACTATTCTTTTCCTATTTGTGTATCTTGATTAATTTATGACCGAACATGGTCGAGATGTCAATTGAATGTATTGCACTCAATATTTTAAAGGCAAGGTATGTGAGACCTTGCCTTTATTTTACAGACTAGTTCAGGATGATTTCCTGGACGAAGCGGCTACCGAAGTAGGCTAATGTGAGCATGCTGGCGCCGGCCAGTGCGAACCAAGTGACTTTCTGTCCACGCCAACCTTTCTGATAGTGACCCCACAGAAGGATGGAGTAGATAACCCAAGCGATAAAAGACAACACAGCCTTGTGTGCCTTTCCTTGAGCAAACATATCTTGCACGAAGATGAGACCCGTTAACAAGGTACCTGTTAATAAGCCATTACCAATCAAAATGATCTTGAAAAGTTGTCTTTCCACCATCATTAAAGGAGGTAGGTTAGGGTTTATCACTAAGGCTTTTTTCTTTTTAAGTTTGTGATCTAGCCACGCAAGTTGCAGGGCGTATAGCGCACCGATAGTTAACGTTGCGTATGAGAATAGAGCCAAAGAGATGTGCACGAGCAGTTTTGGGTCATTCTCTAGATGTTTGATGAAGGTACTTGGAAGAAACGTTGCTGCCATGAGGTTAAGCGCTGCGAAACTATAAACAACAGGCAAGATGAACCACAAGCGGGTTTTGAGCATTGCACCGCTCATTACCACAGATATGATTAAACTGATTAATGAAGCAACGTTCAAGATACTGAGGTTTTGGCCACTGGCATTAAAAATCAAATCGCCAAGCAACCAAGCATGGAAAGCTAGAGCAAGTAATGCGCTGATAAACACCGTTTTTACACGGATTCCTGTTTGGTGCACGAGACCTGGAATGATCGTGGAAATCGCCATTGTATAAAGAAAGGCTGCTGCGATCGCAATAAGACTGTCCATGGTATCCATTTTAATGATTACTAATTGGCGAATTATACCTCGCATCGCTCTTTGGGGCTATGGCGAACCTCATTCAATTCCAAGTGAATAATGTCTCACATCACAAGCACGGATGATTAACGCTCTACAACGGGTATGACTCTAATCCGCGCTAATGTATACTCACAGTAATAGTCGCAGTTTTGAGCGAAGAGAAAACTATGTTTGATAATTTAACGGATCGTCTATCCAAAACGCTGAAGAACATCAGCGGTAAAGGTCGTCTGACCGAAGACAATATTAAAGAGACGCTGCGTGAAGTACGTATGGCGCTACTTGAAGCCGACGTTGCACTGCCCGTTGTCCGCGATTTTGTTAAGCGCGTAAAAGAAGGCGCTGTGGGTGTTGAGGTTTCTAAATCTCTAACGCCTGGTCAAGAATTCATTAAGATCGTTCAAGCTGAACTTGAAGCGGTAATGGGTGAGTCTAACGAGGCTCTTAACCTAGCAGCGCAGCCGCCAGCCGTTATCTTAATGGCGGGTCTACAAGGTGCGGGTAAAACCACATCGGTAGGTAAGCTATCTAAGCTTCTAACTGAGCGTGACAAGAAGAAAGTCTTGGTTGTGTCTGCCGACGTTTACCGTCCAGCGGCGATCAAACAGCTTGAAACGTTAGCAAGCGATGTTGGCGTAGACTTCTTCCCATCTTCAGCTGATCAAAAGCCTCTTGATATTGCAAACGCTGCAATCGACCACGCGAAGAAGAAATTCTACGACGTGCTACTTGTCGATACTGCGGGTCGTTTGGCTATCGATGAAGAGATGATGGGCGAGATCAAAGAGCTTCATACTGCAATTAAACCAGTAGAGACACTGTTCGTTGTTGATGCAATGACAGGTCAAGATGCTGCGAACACTGCAAAAGCCTTTGGTGATGCGCTACCACTAACCGGTGTTATCTTGACGAAAGTTGATGGTGATGCGCGTGGTGGTGCTGCTCTGTCTGTTCGTCATATCACAGGCAAGCCGATTAAATTCTTGGGTGTTGGTGAAAAGACTGACGCACTAGAACCGTTCCACCCAGATCGTGTTGCTTCTCGTATCTTAGGTATGGGCGACGTACTGTCTCTTATTGAAGACCTACAGAAAAACGTTGATACCGAGAAAGCAGAGAAACTGGCTAAGAAGTTCAAAGAGAAGAAAGGCTTTGACCTTGAAGACTTCCGTGAACAACTAGGTCAGATGCAAAACATGGGCGGCATGATGGGCATGATGGATAAGCTTCCAGGCATGTCTCAGCTACCAGATAACGTTAAAGATAAAGTTGATGACAAGATGTTCAAGCAAATGGAAGCGATCATCAACTCTATGACCATGAAAGAGCGTCAACGCCCTGACCTAATCAAAGGCTCTCGCAAAAAGCGTATTGCCGCTGGTTCTGGTACACAGGTACAAGATGTAAACCGTATGCTTAAGCAGTTCACCCAAATGCAGAAGATGATGAAGAAGATGCAGAAAGGTGGCATGAAAGGCATGATGCGCAACATGCAAGGCATGATGGGCGGCGGTGGAGGTATGGGCGGAATGGGTGGTGGCTTTAACCCGTTTGGTCGATAATCTACAAATGTAAGCTTTAGCTACGTTACTTTTCATAGTGTTAGCCGTGTCACAGAAAGTGTACGGCAGCTATGTTGGTGAAAAAATAGCTAAAGCCCTTGCATTGCACCGGAATAAGAGTAAAATTCCGGGGCTTTAATTTGGCACGAGACCCCAAGCTATTTACTTATACTTGGGGTTAATTATTTTATTAAGAAAGCAAAGAGGACGACATGGTAACCATTCGTTTGGCACGTCACGGTGCAAAGAAGCGCCCATTTTATCAAATCGTAGTTGCGGATAGCCGTAACGCTGCAACTGGCCGTTTCATCGAGAAAGTAGGTTTCTTTAACCCTACAGCTCAAGGTCAAGAAGAAGGTCTACGTCTAGACCTAGATCGTGTTAACCACTGGGTTGGTCAAGGCGCATCTCTATCTGATCGTGTAGCTAAGCTAGTTAAAGACGCTCAAAAAGCGGCTTAATTCTTTTTTAAAGAGAAATAGCTTATGTCGATGAAGGGTAAAGAAACTATGAGCGAGCAAAATAATAGAATTGTCATGGGTAAACTTGGGTCTACCTATGGTATTCGTGGCTGGCTCAAAGTGTTCTCCTACACAGACAATGCTGAAAGCATATTTGATTACAGCCCTTGGTATTTAAACCTAAAGGGTAAGTGGGTTGAGTACAAAGTTGAGAGCTGGAAACGTCATGGCCAAGGTTATGTATGTAAGCTAGCGGGATTAGATGTTCGTGAAGACGCGCAACTGATGACTAACTTTGAAATTGCTATTGACCCTGCTTCGTTACCTGAATTGTCAGAAGATGAATTCTACTGGCGCGAATTGTTCGGTATGCAAGTTTTTACCACTAAAGGTTACGACCTTGGTGAGGTCACTGACCTATTAGAAACTGGCTCGAACGATGTTCTAGTAATCAAAGCAAATCTTAAAGATGCTTTTGGCCAAAAGGAACGGTTAGTACCGTACCTTGAAGAGCAAGTGATCAAGAAAGTTGATCGCGAAGCTCGCCGGATCGAAGTTGACTGGGATCCTGGATTCTAACTCCAAATTACAGAGCGAGAGAACACATGTGGGTTGGCATTATTAGCCTTTTTCCTGAAATGTTCCGTTCTGTTACTGATTTTGGAGTAACAGGTCAAGCGGTTAAAAAAGGTCTTTTATCTATTGAGACATGGAATCCTCGTGATTTCACTCATGATAAACATCGCACTGTTGATGACAGACCTTACGGTGGTGGTCCTGGCATGTTAATGATGGTTCAGCCTTTGCGCGACGCTATCACAACGGCCAAGCAAGCAGCACCGGGAAAGACGAAAGTTATCTATCTTTCACCTCAAGGTCGTAAACTCGACCAGAAAGGTGTTGAAGAGCTGGCAACAAACGAGAATTTACTTCTTATTTGTGGTCGCTACGAAGGGGTAGATGAGCGCATCATTCAATCTGAAGTTGACGAAGAATGGTCGATTGGAGATTTTGTGATGACGGGTGGCGAACTGCCAGCCATGACGCTGATTGATTCAGTATCTCGGTTTGTTCCGGGTGTACTTGGAGATTTCGCTTCAGCAGAAGAAGATTCTTTTGCAAATGGTTTGCTAGATTGTCCCCATTATACGCGCCCTGAGGTGCTAGACGATAAAGATGTACCATCGGTACTCAAGTCTGGAAACCATAAGGATATTCGTCGCTGGCGATTAAAACAATCGTTGGGCCGAACTTGGCTAAGAAGACCAGAACTCCTGGAAAACCTAGCTCTGACTGACGAACAGGAACAATTACTGGCTGAATTCATTAAAGAGCAACGCTCTTAACGAAAAGCAAGCAGTAACCTATTAAATTTAGTATCAGTTTATTCTAGGAATTTATACAAATGAGCAACATCATCAAGGCTCTTGAAGAAGAGCAACTAAAATCAGACCTTCCTAAATTCGCACCAGGTGACACTGTTGTAGTTCAGGTTAAGGTAAAAGAAGGTGACCGTGAGCGTCTACAGGCTTTCGAAGGCGTTGTAATCGCTATTCGTAACCGTGGTCTACACTCTGCATTCACAGTTCGTAAGATCTCGAACGGTGAAGGCGTAGAGCGTGCGTTCCAAACTCACTCTCCAATGGTTGATAGCATCGAAGTTAAACGCCGTGGTGCAGTACGTCGTGCCAAGTTGTACTACCTACGTGAGCGTTCTGGTAAGTCAGCTCGTATTAAAGAGAAGCTTACTAAGAAGTAATTCTTTTTGCATTCTATCGATAAAAGCGGAGCCATTTGGCTCCGCTTTTTTGTGTCTGTTATTTGGAGTTTCGCAGGTAAGAGATCCCCAATTAGCTCATTCCTCGCTCTGGAGGATGACGGAACAAACCGAAACTCATATTTAACCGTCATTCCCTAGACTGACGAAGGAAGGAGTAGGGAATCTCTACTAACGCCGTGTTATAGGCAATAAAAAAGGATTGACGTTAAACGCCAACCCTTCAAAATCTACTCGCTACTCGCTACTC
>NZ_JBFRNC010000030.1:93272-108874 GCF_041470825.1 Vibrio sp. 10N.261.55.A10
CTCGCTACTCGCTACTCGCTTAGTACGGATCTTCCGACCAACCATCGCTATCTGACATATCTGGTGCGCCAGCGATGCTGTTCTCTTCGTCTGCCCATTCACCGAAATCAATCATCTGACATTGCTTGCTGCAAAACGGGCGGTGCGGGCTTTGTTCGCCCCATTCAACGTCAGCATTACATTGAGGGCATTTAACGATGGTGATTTTCTTCGACATAGTGATTCTTAATTTGAAGGTGTAATAATAGTGAGTTTAGGCTCGAGTGAAGACTCAAGCCAAACTATAAAAGGAAATTAATTAGGTGCAGATCGCCAATTCAAATTCGATGTCTTGAGTACAGGCTTGACCAGTTTCAAAGCTCATGAACTTAACAGCAAAGCGGTTCTTGTGACCGGAGATCATCGGGTAGGCACCGTATTGCATCGGAATAGAAAGACGAAGGATATTCGCTTCATCGGCATCGCTCTGGAAGAAGCCAGCACGAGCGATTTGCTCTTTGAAGTGACCCGTTTCTCTGGTGAGCTTCAACCACAGTGTTAGCGCTTCATACAGAGGCTGTAAGCTGTCCATCCAAGCTTTAGCATCTCGCATTCTCTTATCAAGAGGAAGGTGCAGCCAATAATGCAGTGCCGGTAAATCAAAGCAGCATGAGCCACCTGGAAGATTAAAGCGTTGGCGAATGGCACTCAGGAAGCGGTCTTCCTTAAGTGACTGGCCAAAACGCTCTGCCTGCATCAGATCACGATAGATGTTACCAATGTCATTAAGCAGTGATGTCAGCATCTCTTGATCGACACCTTCAACATCCAACCAACTTTTGTAGGTTACACGTTGCTTCTCAATATCTTTTGCCAGTTCGCTCTTGAGTTGGATCTGTTCGAAGATTTCAATCAGATCAAAGATGGAACGGAAAAAGAGTTGATACTGTTGAGCATCGGAAAATGTAGAAGACAAGTGTAGCTGCCTCAAGAGTGATTCGACTCTTAAGTAGATGCGTGTTTTCTCATTTAGAGGATGTTCAAATTTATGGGTGATCATCGAGCAAACCTTCATTCAACATTGTTCTATTCTGACCCATCTACAGCACTGATTGCCAGATACTTTTGATGTAAATCTGTGATTTGAGGCAAAAGTTCTTGGTTTTTAGTATGGTTTTTAATCACGTCATCTGCAACTGCTAAGCGTTGTTCTCTTGAAGCCTGTGATTTTAAAATTGATGCAACTTGTTCCCTAGAAACATTGTCACGACTCATCGTTCGTTCTATTTGAACTTCTGCTGGCACATCAACAATTAATACGCGATCGGCCATGCCTTGCATTTGGTTTTCCACCAATAGCGGTGCAACTAATAAACCATACGGGGATGTGATTTTAGACAGGTCACTGTCAATTTTGTCACGGATCATGGGATGAAGAAGATCATTGAGCCACTGCTTCTCTTTAGGATCAGAGAAGATCAGCTCACGCAGTCGACTTCGGTTGAGAGTTCCATCTTCAAGCAAGATAGACTCACCAAAGTGTTCTGTAATCTGTTTTAAACCGTCACTGCCCAGCGCAACCACTTCACGTGCCACGATATCAGCATCAACAATATCAATATTAAAATGCTCATTGAACAGGTTAGCGACCGTGGTTTTGCCACTGGCGATACCGCCGCTTAATCCGATAATGATTGCCATGGTTAAATTCCTAGTACAGAAGTGAAATACCAACCCATGATGTCGTTACCCCACATCAAGCTTACCCAACCCGCAATTGCAAGGTAAGGGCCAAATGGAAAGGCTTTATCGATGCCTTGCTGTTTCAGGCGAAGTTGAATTAAACCAAACACAAGGCCTACCAGCGAAGATAAAAGGATGATCATCGGTAGGTGTTGCCAACCAAGCCATGCACCAAGCGCAGCCAGGAGTTTGAAGTCACCGTAACCCATGCCTTCTTTACCTGTTAGCAGTTTGAACAACCAATAAACAGACCATAAAGCGAGGTAACCAGCCATTGCGCCAACCACGGAATCTTGCAGCGATACTGGGCCGATATTAAACAGTGCTAATGCGATACCGGACCATACCAAAGGCAAGGTGATTTGATCAGGCAACAACATGGTATCGAGATCGATAAAGGTCGCGGTAATCAGTGCGAAGGTGAAAAGAATCAAAGCAATGGCGTAGTAACTGAAACCAAAGTGGCTAGCAACCATTGTGCAAAGTATTGCTGTAAGCAGTTCGACCAAAGGGTAGCGAGCACTGATTGGATTAGCGCAGCTGTGGCACTTACCCTTTAAGAGCAACCAGCTTAACACTGGGATATTGTCGACGATTCTTAATTGGGTTTTGCATTTCGGGCAGGTTGAACGAGGAATGCTGAGATTGAACTTTCCCTCTGGCGCTGGAATTTTATATTGAGAGAAATATTCCGAGCACTCTTGTTGCCATTCGCGTTCCATCATAATCGGTAAACGGTGTATGACTACGTTGAGGAAGCTGCCGATAAGAAGGCTAAAAATGAAAGCTAATACGGGGAATAGCCAAGGATAGTAGTGAAATACTTCCATAGTGTCCTTTACCACTTAATCAAGGTGAGCAGAGATTGCTGCTCATGGGTGTTTAGTTGCTTTAACTATCCTAACACACTCATAAGATTAAAGATCGGTAAGTACATCGCAACCACAAGCCCGCCAACGACAGTGCCTAAAAACACGATGATCAGTGGCTCTAGAATCTTGCCCAAATTGTCGACGGTGTTGTCGACTTCAAACTCGTAAATCGAGGCTACTTTATTGAGCATATCATCAAGGTTTCCTGACTCTTCACCGATCATCACCATCTGTAACACCATTTCAGGGAAGGCGTTGGTATTGCGCATTGCGATATACATTGGCATGCCAGCAGCCGTTTCTCGGTGAACTTCAATGATGGCCGACTCATAATGCAGGTTGCCTGCGGTTTTGGCTGTGGTCTTGAGGCTCATTAAAATCGGAATGCCAGAACTAAAGCTGGTCGATAAGGTTCGGCTGAATTTGGCAATGGAGGCTTTGGCTAATACGCCGCCGAGAACAGGAAAGCGTAATCCTAGCCGACTAACAGACAGTCTGATCGAGTGGGAACGCTGACACAGTTGGTAAATAATCAGGAAAACAAGCCCGATGCCTACAGCCGTATAAAAACTGTAAGCCTGCATCCAATGTGACAGATAGAGTACCTGCTGAGTAAACCAAGGGAGATCGGCGCCAAAGCCTGAAAACATCGACTCAAACTCTGGAATCACCATGGTCAGCATTAAATAAGAAACGGTCAGTGCAACGGTGACCACCATCGCGGGGTAGATGAGTGCTTTGACGACTTTGGACTTTAACTGCTCGCTCTTTTCTCTATAGGTCGCCAAACGTTCAAATACTTGTGCTAGGTTACCGGAGAGCTCGCCTGTGGCGACCAAATCAGTGTATAGGTCATCAAAGTGACGGCTTGCGGTTCGCATTGCTTTTGAGATTGGCGTTCCGGCTTCTACACCTTTGCAGATATGTGATAGAATCGATTTCATTTCAGCTTTGCGGTGATTGTCCGACACCAACTTTATCGCTTGTACGATAGGCACACCAGTAGCCAGCATCGTCGCAAGTTGCCGAGTTAAAATTGTGATGTCTTTGGCTTTGACTCTATGGGTTAAACGAGTGACGGCTGAAATACTTTTCTTTTTGATTTTCTTAATTTGAATATGTTGTTCTTTGAGCTTTTCTCGCACTTCTAATTCGGTAAGCGCTAAGGTTTGTCCTGACACTTTCTTGCCTGAGCTGTTAATACCTTTCCAGTGATAGCTTTTTAATTGTGATTGTTTGGACTTGCTACTCATTGGTGCTCCATGGGTTTATATGTACAGAACACGTTGCAGCTCTTGATAGCTGGTGGTGCCTTCAAGCAATTTATCTAGCCCCGACTCTTGCAGAGTTCTCATGCCTTCTCGGCGAGCCAAGTTTTCAATGGCCAACGCGTTCGGTTTGTCGATCAGGCTGCTTTTCAGTTGATCGCTAAACGGCATCACTTCATAGATACCCACTCGCCCCGAATAACCCTGGTTACACTCATTGCAACCTTTAGGACTCGCTTTGTAGATGGTTTGGCTGTTAGGAATGGAGTGACGCAGGAATATGTCTGGCGAGTCGTCATTTTCTTTGCAGTGGTTGCATAATCGTCTTGCCAGTCGTTGGGCGATAATCAAACTCAATGATGAAGCGAGGTTAAAGGGTTCTATACCCATATGTGCGAGTCGGGTGACGGTTTCTGCGGCGGAATTCGTGTGCAGTGTCGAAAGTACTAAGTGACCCGTTTGCGATGCTTTGATCGCGATTTCTGCCGTTTCCAAGTCGCGGATCTCTCCGACCATCACCACATCAGGATCTTGTCGTAAAAATGATCGCAGCGCCTCAGCAAATCCAAAGCCGATCTTAGGCGTCACTTGTACCTGATTGATGCCACACAGGTTGATTTCAACAGGGTCTTCGGCTGTTGAGATGTTGCGTTCAGTAGTGTTAAGAACGCGAAGGCCAGTATAGAGAGAAACCGTTTTACCGCTGCCCGTTGGCCCGGTCATTAAGATCATCCCTTGTGGGCGTTTCAATGCATTGAGGTAGAGTGCTTTTTGATCCTCGCTGTAACCGAGCTTATCGATATCGAGATTGGCAGCGCTGCTGTCTAGAAGACGAAGAACGATCTTTTCTCCCCATAATGTTGGCAGCGTCGATACACGCATATCAATCGCCAGTTCGTCATTTAAGCGCAGTTTGATACGACCATCTTGAGGTAAGCGACGTTCGGCGATATCAAGTTTGGCGAGAATCTTCAAGCGCGCCGATAGACGACGACTTAAGTGAGAAGCGGGCTGTTGAATTTCGACAAGGATGCCATCGCAACGTAGACGTACGCGGTAGTTTTCTTCATAAGGTTCGAAGTGGATATCCGATGCGCCTTTACGTGCTGCATCGACTAGAATCTGATTGATAAAGCGGCTGACAGGGGAGTCATCTTGGCTGAGGTCTTCAATCGAAGTTATCTCGTCATCAGATATCTCAACAAGATTGGCGAGCTCATCTTGAGTGATCTCTTTACGCTTGGAGTCTTGCCCGGAAATAGAACGGCCATACAGCTTGCGTATAGCGCCTTCTAATTCGGAGTAGTTAGCGACAACCAATTCAATCTGTAATCCGGTTGCGAATCGAAAGTCATCTTCAGCTTGTAAATCGGTCGGGTCAGCAGAGGCGAGTGTGAGAGTGGAACTAGAGACTGAAATCGGGATAGCACTATACTTGGTGATCAGCTCACGAAGCCCTAGTTGTTCGCATAAGGATTCATAATCCGTATTACTAAGTTGTACCAACGGCAAGCCGAAGATGGTTTTGATGTTATTTGCTAAGGAATCGCCGCTGAAGAACTCGAGAACGAGCAAAGCTTCAGGTGTCGAAATACCTGAAGCTTGTGCATGTTCCGCAACGGCTTTTTCCTGACTCAGGCTAAGTAAGTTAGCCTGACGAAGGATTGTGGATAGGTTGGTTAGCATTATGGGGCAATACAACCATCAACTGGTACGGTTGCATGAAGGCTATTTTTGCAAACCCAACCCGTAGTACCTCTATTAAAGGTTAACGTTGAGGTATTAATAGAGCTACTACCTCCGAAAGTAAATAAAAGAGTGTCATCAGCTGAGATAGTAATGGCACCTAGTGTATTTGCAGATCCAGTTGTACCTAAGTCACCTAAATCTGTTGCTTGAGCAAGCTTCCCTTTTTCTTGGTGTATTAATTCTGCGGGTGTAATTAAGGCTCTCATAGTTGCTAGACCTGATGAAATCTCTCCTTTGGTGACGTAATTCTTATATGCTGGAATTGCCACTGCAGACAAAACCCCAATAATCGCCACCACGATCATCAATTCAATCAGCGTAAAGCCTTTCTGGTTCGTTCTTTTGTTCTTGTTATTCATTGTTCTATTCCATTGTTTAGTTTGTTTCAGCGCAAGCACTGGTTGATGGAAAGAATAGAAGTTGAGATGGGGTAGTGGAATGGTGTTCAGGTGTGGTCGCGAGTGGTTTTGTATTTATTGGTGTAGTGTTTCATATAACGCGCAAATTTATGCGATCAACTTAAATAACTGCTTGAAATACTGATAATTCAGGCAATAAAAAGGCACCGTTATCAACAGTGCCTTTACGGAAATTATTTATTATTCAGTCAATTACGCTTTGAATCTCATTGATAGGTCCATTGCTTTTAGGTGCTTAGTTAATGCGCCTACCGAGATGTAATCAACACCCGTTTCAGCGAACTCAGCAATGGTATCTAGAGTCACGTTGCCAGAGTTTTCTAGTGCTGCACGTCCTGCGTTGATTTTCACAGCTTCGCGCATCATGTCTGTGGTGAAGTTATCTAGCATGATGATGTCTGCGCCAGCGCTGATCGCTTGCTCTAGCTCTTCTAGGCTCTCAGTTTCCACTTCTACAGGCTTACCCGGGTTTAGCTCTTTTGCTGTTGAAATAGCTTTCTCAATACCACCACAAGCGATGATGTGGTTTTCTTTGATTAGGTAAGCATCGAAAACCCCAATACGGTGGTTGAAACCGCCGCCACAAGCGACTGCGTATTTTAGTGCGCTGCGCAGGCCAGGAATCGTTTTACGAGTATCTAACAAGCGGCACTCTGTGTGTTTGATTTTGTCTGCATAGATAGCCGTAGTAGTCGCACAACCAGATAGCGTTTGAATGAAGTTCATTGCATTGCGCTCACCCGTTAATAGCGCGCGTGCTGGACCTGTTAAGGTACAAAGTGTTTGGTTTGGTTCAACCTTGTCGCCATCTTCTACGTTCCACTCGATAGTCACTTCACCGCCCAGTTGCTTAAACACTTCATCAGCCCAAGCTTTACCACAGAATACGCCGTGCTCACGGGTAATGATGGTTGCACTGTTGACTGCGTCTGCAGGGATTAGACTTGCCGTAATATCAGCCGCTGGATCTAACGTTCCACCTAGATCTTCTTTGATGGTCTCAGCGACTGCACGAGTGATCTCTAGAGGCAGTTGCTCTTTTAAGTAGTCAAGGCGTTGGTGGCTGTTATGTGTGTTTTTCATCGCAAATCTAATCTTGAAAGGGAGTGGGAATGGAATGATACTCTTGCTTAACTTCAAATTAAAGAGGCTAGCGCGACTGCTCTATGGGCAAGGTCACATCTTATTGTGCTAGCAGAAACGAAAGTGAGACCAAGATGACGATCAGCTCTAACGGATGGTACGACAACGCTCGGCATGTTCCTTCCCCGTATTTTGATGCTCGACCGAGTGCCGACGATATCTCTCTGCTGGTGGTTCACAACATTAGTTTACCTCCGGGTCAATTTGGTGGGCCTTACATCGAACAGTTTTTTACGGGCAAACTCGACCCGAAGGAATATCCATTTTTTAAGGTGATTCACCAAATGGGCGTATCAGCGCACTGTTTGATTCGTCGCGATGGGGAAGTGGTGCAGTTCGTTTCGTTTCTTGACCGAGCTTGGCATGCTGGCCAGTCGAGCTTTGCAGGGCGTGAAAGGTGCAATGACTATTCGATTGGTATTGAACTGGAAGGTAGTGACTTTGTAGCTTATACCGAGCAGCAATACCAATCTTTGGCTCAATTAACGGAGACATTGGTGTCGAACTTCCCGCAGATTACGCGTCAGCGTATCACTGGCCATCAATACATCGCCCCGCTACGAAAGACTGACCCCGGTTTGGTTTTTGATTGGAAGAAATATCAAGGCCAACTGAGTTTCTAAATCCGAATTCACAACAAGACTCTGCTCATTGAAGGGCTCTAGATAATCAACGATGAGCATAATTGTTTGTGAATTTTTGTTGTGCTTTTGTAAAGGAAGTGGTCGGACGGGGAGCATCAATAAATCGAGAGTGTGACGAGCTTATCAAACACTCATTTATTAAAACTTATGAACAGAATTTCCACCCTAAATGTGCGCTTGGTTCGATTTTTAAACGAGTGACGCTAATCTTTCTGAAACAATTCATTTTTATCCTGAAACTTTCTAGCACGAACACTCCCCAAAAGTATTACCCCTGTAAATGGTAAGACCAATTTGGTTGCTGTTTTAAATTTCATTTGTTAAATCATGGTTAATTCACGCTGTGTTCTATGATGCAGGTCAATTTTAGGCTGGACAGTGGCGTTTTAATTATGTTAATTTCTGCCCAACTTAAAATTGGTATTACCAATTGTCAGCGAAGAAAAAGAAGAACAACAAACTATGGCTTATCAAAGGATTCGTCAGCCAAAACTCTCCGATGTTATCGAACAAGAGTTAGAAAGGTTGATAGTGGAAGGAACACTGGCTCCAGGGCAGCAGCTGCCGCCTGAGCGCGAACTGGCGAAACAGTTCGATGTGTCTCGTCCTTCGATCCGAGAAGCGATACAACGTTTAGAAGCAAAACGCTTGCTTACTCGCCGTCAAGGTGGAGGTACGTTTGTTAGCGAAAATATCTGGAAAAGCTTTTCAGATCCTTTGCTTAATTTGTTGTCGTCCCATTCTGAAACCCAACTAGACTTGTTGGAATCGCGTCATGCGATGGAAGGGATTTCGGCTTACTTCGCGGCATTGCGTGGCACTGATGAAGACTTTGCTCGAATTCAAGCATGCCAAGAAAAAATTCGCGGTGCGCAAGATAAGGGTGATATTGAAGCCGAATCTGCAGCAGTGATGGCTTTTCTTATTGCTTTAACAGAGGCAGCGCACAATGTGGTGTTATTGCACATTGTTCGTAGCTTGGCTCCGTTACTCGAACAAAACGTCTTAGAAAATTTAAAGCTGTTGCATCGTCGTAAAGACGTTGTGGAGAAAGTGAGTATACATCGAGCTAACATTGTGGATGCGATCGTTTCAGGACAGCCAGAACAGGCACGTGAAATGTCACACTCTCATTTAGCTTACATCGAAGAAACATTGCTGGATTTGACGAAGGAAGAGTCGCGCCGCGAACGTTCTCTACGTCGAATTCAACAGGGTAAATAGCCGTAATACTTCGGCTTTTTACGTGTTTAGTAGAATCCAACTAACAAAAAGGATAGATCGCCATGTCTGACATGAAGCATGACGTTGATGCTCTGGAAACTCAAGATTGGTTAGAAGCTCTTGAGTCAGTAGTACGTGAAGAAGGTGTAGAACGTGCACAGTTTTTACTAGAACAAGTTCTAGATAAAGCACGTTTAGATGGTGTTGATATGGCTACAGGCATCAACACAAACTACATCAACACAATTCCAGCAGCACAAGAGCCAGCTTACCCTGGTGACGTAACTCTTGAGCGTCGTATTCGTTCGATTATTCGCTGGAACGCAATCATGATCGTATTGCGTGCTTCTAAGAAAGACCTAGACCTTGGTGGTCACATGGCTTCTTACCAGTCAGCAGCAGCGTTCTACGAAGTATGTTTCAACCACTTCTTCCGTGCTCCAAACGAGACAGACGGTGGCGATCTAGTTTACTACCAAGGTCACATCTCTCCAGGTATCTACTCTCGTGCATTCGTTGAAGGTCGTCTAACTGAAGAACAGCTAGATAACTTCCGTCAAGAAGTTGATGGTAAAGGTATCCCTTCTTACCCGCACCCGAAACTGATGCCTGAGTTCTGGCAGTTCCCGACAGTATCTATGGGTCTTGGCCCTATCTCTGCTATCTACCAAGCGCGCTTCCTTAAGTACCTTGACGGCCGTGGCCTGAAAGAAACTTCAGCGCAACGCGTATACGCGTTCCTAGGTGACGGTGAGATGGATGAGCCAGAATCACGTGGTGCTATCTCTTTCGCTGCGCGTGAGAAGCTAGACAACCTATGTTTCCTAATCAACTGTAACCTACAGCGTCTAGACGGCCCTGTAATGGGTAAC
Organism: Vibrio sp. 10N.261.55.A10; assembly: GCF_041470825.1. Classification (NCBI taxonomy): domain Bacteria; kingdom Pseudomonadati; phylum Pseudomonadota; class Gammaproteobacteria; order Vibrionales; family Vibrionaceae; genus Vibrio; species Vibrio sp. 10N.261.55.A10. The sequence continues at coordinate 103,186 of NZ_JBFRNC010000030.1, forward strand.
GGTAGCATCATCCAAGAACTTGAAGGCCTATTCAAAGGTGCAGGTTGGAACGTTGTTAAAGTTATCTGGGGTAGCAACTGGGATTCTCTACTAGCTAAAGACACTACTGGTAAGCTTCTTCAACTAATGAACGAAACTATCGATGGTGACTACCAAACATTCAAATCTAAAGATGGCGCATACGTACGTGAGCACTTCTTTGGTAAGTACCCAGAAACAGCTGCACTAGTTGCAGACATGACTGATGACGAAATCTTCGCTCTTAAGCGTGGTGGTCACGATTCTTCTAAACTGTTTGCTGCATTCAACAATGCTAAAGAGACAAACGGTAAGCCAACTGTAATCCTAGCTAAGACTGTTAAAGGTTACGGCATGGGTGATGCAGCTGAAGGTAAGAACATTGCACACGGTGTTAAGAAAATGGACATGACTCATGTTCAACACCTACGTGATCGCCTAGGCCTAGAAGACATCCTTTCAGATGAGAAGATCGCTGAACTTCCTTACCTGAAATTGGAAGAAGGTACGCCTGAGTACGAATACATGCACGCTCGTCGTAACGCTCTACACGGTTACACACCTGCACGTCTTCCTAAGTTTACTCAAGAGTTCAAGGTTCCTGAGCTAGACGCATTCGCACCTCTACTAGGTGAACAGAAGCGTGATATCTCTACAACTATGGCTTATGTACGTACGCTAAACATCCTTCTTAAAGATAAGAACATTGGTAAGAACATCGTTCCTATCATCTGTGATGAAGCTCGTACATTCGGTATGGAAGGTCTATTCCGTCAGGTTGGTATCTACAACCCACACGGTCAAGAATACACACCTGAAGATAAAGGCATCGTTTCTTACTACAAAGAAGCAACGTCTGGTCAAGTTCTTCAAGAAGGTATCAACGAACTAGGTTCTATGGCTTCATGGGTTGCTGCTGCAACTTCATACAGCACAAACGATCTACCGATGATCCCGTTCTACATCTACTACTCAATGTTCGGTTTCCAACGTATTGGTGACATGGCATGGCTAGCAGGCGACCAACAAGCTCGTGGCTTCCTACTAGGTGCTACTGCAGGTCGTACAACACTGAACGGTGAAGGTCTACAGCACGAAGATGGTCACTCGCACATCCAAGCGAACACTATCCCGAACTGTATCTCTTACGACCCAACGTTTGCTTACGAGCTAGCGGTAATCATGCAAGACGGTATCCGTCGCATGTACGGTCCTGAGCAAGAGAACGTTTACTACTACCTAACAGTAATGAACGAGAACTACGCAATGCCAGCAATGCCAGAAGGCGCTGAAGAAGGCATCCGTAAAGGTATCTACAAGCTTGAATCTCACGCTGGTGCTAAGGGCAAAGTTCAACTAATGAGCTCTGGTACTATCATGAACGAAGCGCGTAAAGCGGCTGAAATTCTAAGCGAAGAGTACGGCGTAGCATCTGACGTATTCTCTGTAACGTCGTTCAACGAACTAACTCGTGACGGCCAAGCGGTAGAGCGTGACAACATGCTTCACCCAGAAGCTGAAGAGAAAGTACCGTACATCACGACTGTTCTTGGTAAAGAACCTGCAATCGCAGTGACTGACTACATGAAGAACTACGCTGAGCAAGTACGTGCGTACATGCCAACTGAGTCTTACAAAGTACTTGGTACAGATGGTTTCGGCCGTTCTGACAGCCGTGCAAACCTACGTCGTCACTTCGAAGTTAACGCTGGCTACATTGTAGTTGCAGCTCTAACTGAACTGGCTAAACGTGGTGACATCGAGAAATCTGTAGTTGTTGAAGCAATTGCTAAATTCGATATCGACACTGAAAAAACTAACCCGCAATACGCATAAGACTGGCATTAAGGTAGGTAAATACAATGACAATCGAAATTAATGTACCAGACATCGGTGCTGACGAGGTTGAAGTAACTGAGATTCTTGTAAACGTTGGCGACAAGGTTGAAGAAGAGCAGTCACTGATCACTGTTGAAGGCGACAAAGCTTCAATGGAAGTTCCTGCGTCTCAAGCGGGTATCGTTAAAGAAATCAAAGTAGCGGAAGGCGATTCTGTTTCTACTGGTTCTCTTATCATGATCTTTGAAGAGGCAGGCTCTCCTGCGGAAGGTGCTGCAGCAGCACCGGCTGCGCCAGCAGTTGAAGCGGCGGCACCAGTTGCTGCAGCTCCTGCAGCGGCAGCTGAGCTTAAAGAAGTTCACGTACCAGATATCGGCGGTGATGAAGTTGAAGTAACTGAAATTATGGTTGCTATCGGTGACGCAGTAGAAGAAGAGCAATCTCTTCTTACTGTTGAAGGCGACAAGGCTTCAATGGAAGTTCCTGCACCATTCGCTGGTATCGTTAAAGAAATCAAGATCGCTTCTGGTGATTCAGTTTCTACTGGTTCTCTAGTAATGATTTTCTCTGTAGAAACAGGTGAAGTAGCGGGCTCTGGCGCTCCAGTTGCAGCAGCTCCTGCTCCAGCGGCTGCACCAGTTGCAGCGGCTCCAGCAGCATCAGCTGAAAAAGAAGTAAACGTTCCTGATATCGGTGGTGACGAAGTAGAAGTTACTGAAATCATGGTAGCGGTTGGCGATACAGTAGAAGAAGAGCAATCTCTAATTACTGTTGAAGGCGACAAAGCTTCAATGGAAGTTCCTGCACCATTCGCTGGTACAGTAAAAGAGATCAAGATTGCAGCTGGCGACAAAGTGTCAACTGGCTCTCTAATCATGACTTTCGTCGTGGCCGGCACTCCGGTTGAAGGCGCAGCTCTTGCTCCTGTTGCAGCACCTGCACAAGCAGCAGCTCCAGCGGCGGCACCTGCTCCTAAAGCAGAAGCACCTGCAGCAGCAGCTGGCGACTTCCAAGAGAACGGTGACTACGCGCACGCTTCTCCAGTAGTTCGTCGTCTAGCTCGTGAATTTGGCGTTAACCTTTCTAAGGTTAAAGGTACTGGTCGTAAGAGCCGTATCCTTAAAGAAGACGTTCAGTCTTACGTTAAAGATGCACTTAAGCGTCTTGAGTCTGGTGCAGCTGCATCTGGCAAAGGCGGCGACGGTTCTGCTCTTGGTCTACTACCATGGCCAAAAGTTGACTTCAGCAAGTTCGGCGAAACTGAAGTTCAGAAGCTTTCTAAGATTAAGAAGATCTCTGGTGCTAACCTGCACCGTAACTGGGTAATGATCCCTCACGTTACACAATGGGACAACGCAGACATCACTGAGCTAGAAGCATTCCGTAAAGAACAGAACGCAATCGAAGCGAAGAAAGACACTGGCATGAAGATCACTCCACTTGTGTTCATCATGAAAGCTGTTGCTAAAGCGCTAGAAGCATTCCCAGCGTTTAACTCTTCTCTTTCTGAAGATGGCGAAAGCATCATTCTTAAGAAGTACGTAAACGTGGGTATCGCTGTTGATACACCAAACGGTCTAGTTGTTCCTGTCTTCAAAGACGTGAACAAGAAAGGCATTTACGAGCTATCTGAAGAGCTAATGGCTGTTTCTAAGAAAGCACGTTCTGGTAAGCTAACAGCGGCAGACATGCAAGGCGGTTGTTTCACAATCTCTAGCCTTGGTGGTATTGGCGGTACTGCATTTACTCCAATCGTAAATGCTCCAGAAGTAGGTATCCTAGGTGTATCTAAGTCTGAAATTAAGCCAGTTTGGAATGGTAAAGAGTTCCAACCACGTCTACAGCTTCCACTGTCTCTATCATACGACCACCGTGTGATCGATGGTGCTGAAGGTGCACGCTTCATTACTTTCCTAAACAGCGCACTATCTGACATTCGTCGTCTAGTACTGTAATTGAGAAAGTAATTATTAAGGTGACTTTCGGGTCACCTTAATTCTTTATATAAAGACTATTTTTAGACAACAGTTTCCTGCATTTCTCATAATCTGATGGGGAATTGTTGTCTAGCTCACAGGCTAACTTAAAGCTACTTTCACACTGTTAACATCTCTGTAAAATGTTTCCTGTTTGAAAGCCCAATAATTTTAAGAACATCTACTCAGCCTGTTAGGGATAATGACTACAAGAGGTCACAATGAGCAAAGAAATTAAAGCCCAAGTTGTTGTACTTGGTTCAGGTCCTGCTGGTTACTCAGCGGCATTCCGTTGTGCGGATTTAGGTCTAGAAACAGTACTAGTTGAACGTTACAGCACTCTTGGTGGTGTATGTCTAAACGTTGGTTGTATTCCATCAAAAGCACTTCTTCACGTTTCTAAAGTAATCGAAGAAGCTAAAGCGATGGCAGAGCACGGCGTTGTATTCGGCGAGCCACAAACGGACATCAACAAGATCCGTATCTGGAAAGAAAAAGTAGTTGATCAACTAACTGGCGGTCTTGGCGGTATGGCTAAGATGCGTAACGTTACTGTTGTTAACGGTTTCGGTAAGTTCACTGGTCCTAACAGCATTCTTGTTGAAGGCGAAGGCGAAGCAACAACTGTTAACTTTGACAATGCCATCATTGCTGCGGGTTCTCGCCCAATCAAACTTCCTTTCATCCCACATGAAGACCCACGTATTTGGGATTCTACGGATGCACTAGAACTAAACGAAGTACCTGAAAAACTGCTTATCATGGGCGGCGGTATCATCGGTCTTGAGATGGGTACGGTTTACCACTCTCTAGGTTCTAAAGTTGAAGTTGTAGAGATGTTCGATCAAGTTATCCCTGCTGCGGATAAAGACATCGTTAAAGTTTTCACTAAGCGCATTAAGAACAAGTTCAAGCTAATGCTTGAAACTAAAGTGACTGCTGTTGAAGCAAAAGAAGACGGTATCTACGTTTCAATGGAAGGCAAAAAAGCACCAGCTGAAGCTGAACGCTACGATGCTGTTCTTGTTGCTATCGGTCGTGTTCCAAACGGTGCACTTATCGACGCTGAAAAAGCGGGTATCGAAGTTGATGAGCGTGGTTTCATCAATGTTGATAAGCAAATGCGTACTAACGTTCCTCACATCCACGCGATCGGTGACGTTGTTGGTCAACCAATGCTTGCTCACAAAGGTGTGCATGAAGGTCACGTAGCTGCTGAAGTTATCTCTGGTAAGAAGCACTACTTCGACCCTAAAGTAATCCCATCAATTGCGTACACTGAGCCAGAAGTTGCTTGGGTAGGTAAGACTGAGAAAGAAGCGAAAGCGGAAGGCATCAACTACGAAGTTGCTACTTTCCCTTGGGCTGCTTCTGGTCGTGCAATTGCTTCTGACTGTGCAGACGGCGTTACTAAGATGATCTTCGATAAAGATACTCATCGCGTAATCGGTGGTGCTGTTGTTGGTACTAATGGTGGTGAACTTCTTGGTGAAATCGGCCTAGCAATCGAAATGGGTTGTGATGCAGAAGATATCGCTCTTACTATCCACGCTCACCCAACTCTACACGAGTCTGTTGGTCTAGCTGCGGAAGTATTCGAAGGTTCAATCACTGACCTTCCAAACAAGAAAGCAGTGAAAAAGAAGAAATAATTCTTTCTTAGCCACTCGCTAATGTTTTTAAAAGCCGCTGATTCGTCAGCGGTTTTTTTATGTCTGAAGTAAGGAACAGGAACGTTTCACTCCGAGATGCGAGTACGCTGCGCTTCGGGATGCGAAGAGCCATTCCATTCTACAAAAAAGGGTTGACCGCTTAGGCCAACCCTTAAATTATTTACTCGAATCTCGAATCTCGAA
>NZ_JBFRNC010000030.1:109703-207677 GCF_041470825.1 Vibrio sp. 10N.261.55.A10
GAATCTCGAATCTCGAATCTACTTATAGATGCACAGCATGTTTAGGTAGCTATCGGTTAAGCTTGAAAGCTCTTCAGGCGTTTCCACACGTTTCGCTTGAATGAACAGCGAGTAGCAGATGCCGTGGAATAGGTTCGCAAGATGTTTAGGGTCGTGATCGTCGCAAACTTCGCCGCGTTCAATCGCTTTGCTAAACATGTTTTGTACTAACATTTGGTTAGTGCGGTTAGTTGTTACGAATAGCGGCCATACTTCATCACGAGTCGAAGCGCTCCATTCGAACCACACGTTTAACCAATGGCTATCTTGAGCCACTAACGTCACCATTTCAGTCGCAATATTATGTAGGTTTTGTTTTGCGTGAATATCCAGATCGATATTGTCTGAAAGGAAGTTAGAGAATTGGCGTACAACGTGATTTAGTACTTCATCAACCAGATCTTCACGGGTTGGGAAGTAGTTAAATACCGTTGCGACAGACACCTGAGCGATGTCTGCAATATCAGCGTGTCCACCACGACCGATGCCGCGGCGAGAGAATACCTCAAGAGCGATTTCCATCAATTGAAGTTTTCTTTTTAAAGGTGAAAGCCTAGTTCTAGGTCTCTTAGATATTGAGTCCATTTTATTTTCCTTGCCAACGAAATTTTTATATTAATGATTTTATTATTATTTAAGCCAAGATGAGTGTAATGGTGCATATGCGAATGGTCAATCCTTTCAGCTTGTTTTATAGACAGTTACATCAAACTTGATACATAAAGCGTGATCAGCATTGATGTGAAAGGAGACGAGTATTGGATAAGGCACCAGCGCACATTTCGTGGAGAATCTGACAGTAAATTCGAACCATAAGGTGGTGTGGGTATTTGAGCAGTGCTAGACTTACGCACAAAATTGAGCGACACAACTGACGAAACTGTCAACATTCGTCGCAATCACCAAATAGAATGAGAGCAGTATGAAGCATACAGTTGAAGTCATGATCTCTGAGCAAGAAGTTCAGGATCGAGTGAACGAACTAGGCAAACAGATCACGGAACACTACAACGGTAGTGAAGATCTAGTTTTAGTTGGCTTATTGCGTGGATCTTTTGTCTTTATGGCAGATCTTGCTCGTGCTATCGATTTAACTCACCAAGTTGATTTCATGACCGCGTCTAGCTACGGCAACGGCATGGAAAGCTCACGTGATGTTCGTATTTTGAAAGATCTTGATGATGATATCCAAGGTAAAGACGTTCTACTTGTAGAGGATATTATCGATACAGGTAACACGCTGACTAAAGTAAAAGAGATTCTGAGCCTACGTGGTCCTAAGTCTATCGAAATTTGTACGCTATTAGACAAGCCTTCTCGCCGTGAAGTGACTGTCGATACAAAATGGATTGGTTTTGAGATCCCAGACGAGTTTGTTGTTGGTGTTGGTATCGACTACGCACAAAAATATCGTCACCTACCGTACATCGGTAAGGTAGTACCTCAAGAGTAATCATTACGCTTGTGGTTTAGAAGTCATTAAAAAGCCCGCTTGATGCGGGCTTTTTGTATATATGACGGAATGGGTTAGCTTTGTTGACTAAGAAGAGGCGTCGTTAAGATCTTGTTTAATGCATCTAAGTGACTGTTCTCTAAAGTATCGTTACTTGAGCAACGTACGCCAAGGTCCTGTAGCTTGCCATCGCCAATACCATAAACCACACCATGGATTTCAACGTCTTGGCCACGCTCCCACGCATTTTGCATAATGGTTGAGTTACCTAGGTTATAAACCTGTTCTGCGACGTTAATTTCGCATAACTTGTCACCCCATTGCTCACGAGGAAGCCCCTCGATTTGCTTGCGGTATTTTAGGTAATTGTCACGGATGTGCAGTAACCAGTTGTTGATAAGACCAAGTTTAGGGTTATCAATCGCCGCGTTAACACCGCCACAACCGTAGTGACCACAGACAATAATGTGTTTCACTTTAAGCACATCTACTGCGTACTGAACAACAGATAGACAGTTTAGGTCTGTATGAACCACTTGGTTGGCCACGTTTCGGTGAACAAACAGTTCTCCAGAATATAAGCCAGTCAGGCGCTCGGCTGGAACTCGGCTATCTGAACAACCTATCCATAGAAAACCAGGGCTTTGACCCTCTTCAAGCGTTGTAAAATACTCAGGTCTTTCAGAGCGAATTTCTTCAGACCATTTGGAATTGTTCTCAAAAAGCTGTTTTATTTCTGGCATTTTGCGTCTTACATCCCTTAATTAAGAATCTCAACTATACACAATGTTACAAATTCAATCTCGTAAAAACTGCGTCAAAATGTACTCATCTGACGTGTTCTAGTACGGAAAATCATAAACTTAGCCCACTATCAATAATCCGGTTATCAGACATGAATAATGTGATTGAATTAACACTTTCTGAACACTTGATACATTTGCTAAAGTGATAAGGTTTGTCATTTCATCATCAGGAAGGTGTGTTTTGTTTGGAAGTCGTTTTACGGATATCAATCTCAAAGGGGATATGTTTGGCGGTGTAACTACAGCCATCATCTCGTTACCTTTAGCATTGGCATTTGGTGTTGCTTCTGGCGCGGGAGCTGAAGCTGGCTTGTGGGGCGCCATTATGGTTGGCCTATTTGCAGCATTGTTTGGCGGTTCGAGTAGTTTGATTTCTGAACCTACCGGCCCGATGACGGTGATCATGACTGCCGTAATGACGAGTATGGTTGCTAAATATCCTGAAACGGGTATGGCAATGACCTTTACTGTCGTGATGATGGCCGGTGCATTCCAGATATTACTTGGTACGTTAAAGCTAGGAAAATACGTCACTTTGATGCCATATAGCGTGATCTCCGGATTCATGTCGGGCATTGGCGTTATTCTGATTATCTTGCAGCTGTCTCCATTGTTAGGGCATGCCGCTCCATCCGGTGGTGTAATGGGCACGCTCTCTGCTTTACCTGATACGCTAGCAAACTTAAAAGTGAGTGAGCTATTTCTAGGTGCTCTGACACTCGGTATTCTTTTTGGCTTCCCCGCTAAGTATCGTAAGTATGTGCCTGCTCAACTGGTCGCGTTAGTGGCTGTAACGCTCTTGTCCGTCATTATTTTTGATACCGACTCTATTCGCCGTATTGGTGAAATCCCAGCTGGTTTACCTTCCCTCGTTATCCCTACGATCAGCGCTGAACAGTTTACTACTATGGTTATCGATGCCTTGGTGCTTGGTACATTAGGTTGTATTGATACGCTTTTGACCGCGGTTATCGGAGATTCATTGACTCGTAAAGAGCATGACTCAGACAAAGAGCTTCGTGGCCAAGGCATTGCCAATATGATCTCTGGCCTGTTTGGTGCACTACCTGGCGCGGGTGCTACTATGGGGACTGTAACCAATATTCAGGTGGGAGCGCGTTCTCCGCTTTCAGGTGTTATTCGAGCTTTAGTACTTGCGCTCGTGGTATTGGTTGCAGGTGGTTTAACAGAACCGATTCCTATGGCAGTGCTGGCTGGTATCGCGATGTATGTTGGTTTCAATATCCTAGATTGGAGCTTTATCCAGCGCGCACACAAGGTTAGCTATGCCGGCATGGGCGTGATGTACGGCGTGATGCTATTGACTGTGTTTGTTGACTTGATTATTGCCGTTGGACTGGGTGTGTTTATCTCGAATATTCTGATTATTGAAAGATTAAGCCGAGAGCAAGCCAGACAAGTTAAGGCGATCAGTGATGGTGATGATGAAGACGATATCCCATTGACTGATAGCGAACGTCAGTTACTCGATAGTGCCAATGGTAAGGTGCTATTCTTCTACCTATCAGGGCCGATGATATTCAGCGTTTCAAAGGCGATTTCACGTCAGCACTCAAGTATCTCTGACTATGAAGCGATGATTCTAGACCTGACAGATGTACCTATGATTGATGTCACTGTTGGCCTAGCGCTAGAGAATGCGATTAAAGATGCATTGGATGCGCAGTGTGAGGTGTATCTGCTGTGTCCTAATGAGAATACTCGTCAACAACTAGAGAAGTTCCACGTGATTGACCTAGTACCTGAATCCAACACTTATCGATTCAGATATGAAGCCCTGACGGCAGCAACAAGCTATGTCGACAGAGATGAGCATCAATTTGAGTCAGTTTAATTTTTCAGTAATAAGCTGATATTAATGACCTGATATGAATAATCTAATATGAATAAGCTATAGACGCTCACTTCAAGACTGATCATTAATGCCGTTAAGTGAATCACTTAGCGGCATTTTTATATTTATTGAACGTTGATTTAGTCTTCACCTAGCCAAGACGCTTATTTGTTTTCGAAAGAAACTCTCACACGATATTTGTATTAATCGTCAATCAACGATAAACTTGTTTGCAAAATGGCCGAGTTAACAAGTTTGGGTTAGTTTTCTGCTAGCTCGTTTTAAGCATTACTCTCTTCCTCAAGCTCGGTCGTCTACATCTTATCTATAGCAAATGGCAGTCTATCTCTATGTATGCATTAGAAATTGAGCAATTAAGAAAAACTTATGCTGGGGGCTTCGAGGCTCTTAAGGGCGTTAGTTTACAAGTAGAAAAAGGCGACTTTTACGCACTACTTGGTCCCAATGGTGCGGGTAAATCAACCACCATTGGTGTTATCTCTTCACTGGTAAATAAAACGTCAGGCAAGGTTAAAGTGTTCGGCTACGACATTGATACCGATCTGGAATTGGCGAAGCAGAACTTAGGCCTTGTGCCTCAAGAGTTTAACTTTAACCCGTTTGAAACCGTTGAACAGATCGTGCTGCAACAAGCGGGTTATTACGGCGTGCCAAAAGCATTAGCGAAAGAGCGAGCGAAAAAGTACCTATCTCAACTCGATCTGTGGGAAAAGCGTGGCGAACGCGCGCGTAACTTGTCTGGTGGTATGAAGCGTCGTTTGATGATCGCGCGTGCATTGATGCATGAACCTCATTTGTTGATCCTTGATGAACCGACAGCAGGCGTTGATATTGAACTACGTCGTTCAATGTGGGAATTCCTAAAAGAGATCAATGAGAAGCAGGGCATTACCATTATCTTGACCACGCACTACCTAGAAGAAGCAGAAATGCTGTGTCGCAACATTGGTATCATCAATCGCGGTGAGCTGATTGAGAACACAACAATGAAAGCGCTGTTGGGCAAATTGAGTGCTGAGACCTTTATTCTGGATCTGGAAGAGGGCACGACTGAACCTAAGCTTGAAGGCGTGAATAGCCAAGTGATGGTCAATGGCTCGCTAGAAATCGAAATCGACAAGAACCTAGGTTTGAATACCATCTTTGCTCAATTGAGCGAGCAACAGGTTAAAGTCCTCTCTATGCGTAACAAAGCAAACCGTCTAGAAGAGCTATTTGTGAGTATCGTCCGTGAGGGGAGTAAATAATATGTACAGCCTATATTGGACCGCTTTCTGCAGTTTGTTGACCAAAGAGATCAATCGCTTTACTCGTATCTGGGTGCAGACTCTGGTGCCGCCAGCGATTACCATGACGCTTTACTTCATCATCTTCGGTAACCTGATTGGTGCGCGTATTGGTGAAATGAACGGCTTTAGCTACATGGAATACATTGTTCCCGGTCTGATCATGATGTCGGTGATCACCAACTCATATTCCAACGTTGCTTCATCGTTCTTTAGTGCCAAGTTCCAGAAGAACATTGAAGAGCTGCTTGTAGCGCCTGTTCCTAACTACGTGATTATCGCCGGCTTCGTAATGGGTGGTGTGGTTCGTGGCTTGTTAGTGGGTACCATAGTAACCTTCGTGTCGTTGTTCTTTGTCGACTTACAAGTTGACCATTGGGGCGTGATCATTGCGACGGTATTTTTAACGTCGGTAGTATTCGCTTTGGGTGGCTTGATTAACGCGGTATTCGCACGCACGTTTGATGATATCTCTATTATCCCAACCTTTATCTTAACGCCGCTGACGTACCTTGGTGGTGTGTTCTACTCGATCAGTCTATTGCCTGAATTCTGGCAAGGTGTATCGAAGTTGAACCCTATCGTGTACATGGTTAACGCGTTCAGATATGGCTTCTTGGGTGTGTCTGATGTGGGGATCGTGACGTCGTTTGGCGTACTAGGTGTGTTTATCGTGCTGTTGTATGGCATTGCACACTACCTAGTGACAAAGGGTATTGGCTTACGTAGCTAACCTTTGGTTCATCTAAGTAACAGGTAAAGAAAAAGGTCGATATAACATCGACCTTTTTTTGTTTTGCGTTAAGAGCAGAAGCCGACTATTCAGTCGTTTCTTCTTTCACTTCTTCTTTGGTTTCCGTTACCAAATCGAGAACTTGGTTATCGATAAGACGCGTCTTACCTAGGAAAGCCGACATTAGAATCACTGCTTGAGTTGATTCTGAAGTGATCGCTTGCAGAGTTTTAGCATCACAAATGAAGATTTCGTCAGGTTGAAGATCTGCAGCGCGTAGCTGGTCAGTAGCATCTTCAATCACTGATGCGTAATCATCGCGACCACCACGAATAGCGCTGCTGATCCAGCGCATAGTACGCGCTAAAACGGGCGCTCGTTGGCGCTCGTCAATCGTTAGGTTGCTATTGCGAGAGCTCATTGCCAAACCATCCATTTCACGAACGGTCGCAACGCCGACAACTTCAATGTCTAATGCTAAATCAGTGGTCATCTGGCGAATAACAGCAAGTTGCTGAAAGTCTTTCTCGCCGAAGCATGCAAAGTCTGGCTGAACGATATTAAACAGTTTAGTGACAATGGTTGATACACCACGGAAGTGACCTGGACGAGAGGCACCTTCAAGCATGTGAGATATGCCAGGGACCTCAACAAACGTCTGCTTGTCTAATCCATCTGGGTACATCACCTCTGGCGTTGGTGTAAATACTAGCTCAACCCCTTCACCTGTTAGTTTGCTTAAATCTGCTTCTAACGTTCGAGGGTAGTTGTTTAGGTCGTCTGCACGGTCAAACTGCATTGGGTTTACAAAGATGCTTACCACAACGATGTCGGCCAGTTCACGAGCTTTCTTTACCAGAGTCAGGTGGCCTTCATGCAGGTTTCCCATTGTCGGTACAAAAGCAACCGTACGTCCATCACGCTTAAACTGTTTAATCTGCTCACGAAGAGCCGCTATTTCAGCAAAAGTTTGCATACTTACTCCTAAGCGATTGTATGAGCTTCATCAGGGAAGCGCGCGCTCTCTACTTCTTCTTTGTATAGAGCTACTGCCTTACGCATATCACCTGTTTCTGCTAGGAAGTTCTTAGAGAACTTCGGCATGTAGTTCGCAGAAATACCGAACATGTCATGCATAACCAAGATCTGACCATCGGTAACATTACCTGCGCCGATACCGATAACCGGTACGTCACAAGCTTCTGTAATTCGTTTTGCCAATGAAGCTGGCACACATTCAAGTAGAACGATTTGAGCGCCTGCGTTTTGCAGTGCTAACGCGTCAGCAACCATTTTGTCGGCTTGCTCGTCGTCACGACCTTGAATCTTGTAACCACCAAAGATGTTCACAGATTGAGGCGTTAAGCCTAAGTGCGCACATACTGGTACTGCGCGTTCTGTTAGCATTTTCACAGTATCAACCAACCAGCTTCCGCCTTCGATTTTTACCATGTTCGCGCCAGCACGCATCAAGGTAGCTGCGCTCTCACAAGCTTGTTCTGGCGTTGCGTAGCTCATGAAAGGCATGTCAGCCATAAGAAGACAGTTCGGGCTACCAGCACGCACTGAGCGAGTATGGTAAGCAATGTCTTCAACAGTTACTGGTAATGTATCGTTATGGCCTTGTAAAACCATACCCAGTGAATCACCGACAAGCAGAACTGGCATTTCTTGGCTTTCGAATAATTGAGCAAAGCTCGCATCATAAGCTGTCGAAGTCGCGAATTTACGGCCTTCACGTTTGCATTTGATCAGGTCGTTAATGGTTACTTTTTTCATTGGTTTTCCTTAATGCGCTTGGCTATTGTTGCCAAACATTGAGCCCGTTCTTATCTACTATTTTCAGTAGTTCTGTCAGCTCAGTCCCATCAGGGAGTTGTAAACTTGGTGCGATTTCAGCAAGCGGGTAGAGTACAAACTCTCGTTCTTTCATTCCATAATGAGGAACGATTAAGCGCTCTGAATCGATCACCTCATTGCCGTATAGCACAATGTCGAGATCCAAGGTTCTTGGTCCCCAACGTTCGTCTTTACGGACACGCCCTTGCTCTAGTTCGATCTTTTGAGTGCAATCAAGCAGTTCAATTGGCGTTAATTCGGTTTGGATAGCGACTACCGCGTTGATGTAGTCTGGTTGATTTTGCGGTCCCATTGGAGTGCTACTATATAGCTGAGAGGTCGCAATAAACGTTGTTCGCGGTAGGCTTTTTAGCGTTTCGATAGCCAAATTTGCTTGGCTAACTGGGTCGGCAAGGTTGCTGCCGACCGCAATGTAAGCAGTTATCATTCTGATTGCTTACTCTTTTTGTTTCGGTAAGTCTTACGGCGACGATGGCCTGACTTTGATGGTGCTGCAACGTCGTTAGCCATTGCTTGACGCATGTTACGACCTGCAGTCTGATAACGCTCCCACCATTTTGCTAACTCTTTGGTTTCGCCACCTTCAATCTCACCACGCATTTCTAGGAAATCGTAGCCTGCACGGAATTTGTTTAATTCCATTAGACGAACAGCGCGTTTACCGTTGCGACGAGGCAGTCGAAGTTGCAGTTGCCAAACTTCGCGAATGGTTGCTGTGTGACGACGAGGAATCGCAATAGACTTTACTTGCTGATCTAGAATGATGTTACTCGCTTCCATGATCGCATCGTAGTGTGCCATACCCTGTTCAGCGACAAGTTTGTCTGCCAGCTTGTTCATTGGGTACCAAAGCATAGCTGCGAACATGAATGCTGGGTTTACTCGCTTACCATCTTCGATGCGAAGGTCGGTTGAATCGAGAACCAAATCAAGCATCTGCTCTGTGTGTGAGTCGTAATCTTCGGTGAAGTGCTCCGCTACCGCTGGGAACATCTGTTGGAATAGATTGTACTCGCGCATCAAGTGGTAGGTTTCTAAACCGTGACCTGATTGCAGTAATTTCAGAGACTCTTCGTAAAGGCGCGCTGCTGGGATATCTCTTAGAAGGTGAGCTAACTCTTCAATCGGGTCAGCCGTGTCTTCTTCGATGTCGAAATCCAGTTTAGCGGCGAAGCGCATTGCACGTAGCATACGTACTGGGTCTTCGCGGTAACGCGTTTCTGGATCGCCAATCAGGCGGATCAGTTTATCTTCTAAATCTTCTACACCACCCGCGTAATCGTGGATGCTGTAGTCTGCAATGTTGTAGTACATCGCGTTGATTGTGAAATCACGACGCTCTGCATCTTCATCAACACTGCCGTACACGTTATCGCGAAGTAGCATGCCTTCTTTCGATTGTGCAGAAACGTTCTTCGATGGTTCTTGGTGGTGACCACGGAAAGTTGCCACTTCAATGATGTCGCGACCAAACATGATATGTGCCAAGCGGAAACGGCGACCGATAAGACGACAGTTTCTGAAGAGGTGTTTGATTTGCTCTGGCGTTGCGTTGGTCGCAATATCAAAATCTTTTGGCTGAGAGCCTAATAAGATATCGCGCACACCACCACCGACTAGAAATGCGTCAAAACCCGCACCATTCAGGCGATATAGCACTTTTAGTGCGTTGTCGCTGATCTGCTTGCGTGAAATATTGTGCTCTTGACGAGTATAAATATTCAGAGCTAATTCGTGGAATCCGCGTTGTTCGCTTGGGGTATTGTCGTTTGTATTCATTAGTTTAGAACAAAGTAGGTATCGCCAACTTTGTTTTTCTCTTAGTCCAAAGTGGTAGTGCAGAGTTTAATTGCGGCTAATAATAGCTTAGCGCGAGCCATTTGAGAACATCGTCTGCTTAACCACAGTGGTTGGTTATGGCATTTTTATGTGTCGTTTTTGCTATTTGCAGTGAGTTTCGAGCTAATTACAGTGCTCTTTTTGTAAACTATCAGGTAACTGACTGACGTTCCATTGTTGGCAGCCCCACAATAAAATCTCATCCATTGAAGCCTCATAAAGGGCCGTCGGGATATCAAAACCTAAGAATCGCATCGCGTTGAGTAACGTTGGTTTTGGGTTGTCTAGATCTATCGCGGTGGCATGGTTCTGTTTTGACAGTTTATTCCCCAAGCCATCGGTTGCCAATGGTAAGTGCAAGTAGCTCACTGTTTTTTGCTTGAGCGTCTTATACAAACTGATTTGTCGACCGGTGGGTTCTATCAGATCTGCGCCTCTTACGACTTCTGTTACTCCTTGTTCGATGTCATCAAGGACAACGGCCAAGTTATAGGCAAACAATCCATCTCTGCGTTTAATAATAAAATCTTCTACAGCTAGTGCTTTAGGGATTTGAATGGTGCCGTGGCGAACATCATCAAAGGACTCTACTGGAAAGTCCATGCACAAGCGCACCGCCTGTTCACCTAAATCGATTAGGCCTACATCTCGACAGTGACCATTGTAAAAGCCGCCCAAAGCCTTTATCTGCTTGCGGGTGCATTGGCAGTAGTAGGCTTGATTGTCAGCAACCCATTGATCGATTTGAGCTTGATACAAGTCATGACGTTGGCTTTGATAGACGACTTCACCATCCCAAAATAGATGGTAAGCCTCAAGCGTCTTAAGAATGAGGTCTGCAGCGCCGGCCATTTCTCTTGGTGGGTCGAGGTCTTCCATACGAACTAACCATTTTCCTTGGTTAGATTTCGCTTGAAAGTAGCTACCAAGAGCAGCAACAAGTGAGCCAAAATGAAGAGGACCTGACGGTGATGGTGCAAAGCGCCCGATATAATTCATGAGTGAACAACCTAATCTAAATGGTACCGCAGTAGCCGATTCTTAAGACGTTTGACAAGAGCTTTAATGCCTAGAACTAAGCTTCAATCTATAGAACAAGGTTTGATGTATAGAACTAAGGCTTAAAGCTGCTATTTACTATCAAGCGTGTGAAATACTTCGCTTGGATAACAAACAAAAAAGGGAGCCAAGGCTCCCTTTCTTTACATCTGCAAGAATTAACCTTGCATCTGTTTTTCTTTGATCTCTGCAAGTGTTTTACAGTCAATACAAAGATCAGCAGTTGGACGAGCTTCAAGGCGACGAATGCCAATCTCGATACCGCAAGAATCACAGAAGCCGAAATCGTCTTCTTCGATCTTGTCTAATGTCTTCTCAATTTTTTTGATAAGACGACGTTCACGGTCACGGTTACGTAACTCTAAGCTGAATTCTTCTTCTTGAGAAGCACGGTCAACTGGGTCTGGGAAATTCGCTGCTTCGTCCTGCATGTGGTGCACAGTACGATCAACTTCTTCCCTGAGCTGGTTGCGCCAAGCTGCTAAAATTTTTGTAAAATGTTCCGTTTGCTCAAGTGACATGTACTCTTCACCTGGCTTCTCTTGGTACGGTTCAACACCTGCGATGGCTAGGATGCCTAGCGCTTTTTTCTTAGATTCTGGCATACAGCATCTCCTATTTACACCTAGTCAACTGCAAAGCAGCTAATTTTAAGGCGGGTATCTATAGCAGAAAGAACGAATGGTGGCAAATACTCTTATTCAAACTTGCAATCAATGTGATTAGTTCAGCATCTTTGCTTCGCTATTGATAAATTCAACAGCTTGTTTTAGTTGTATTTGAGTACTGCTGAGCTCTGCTTTATAGCAAAGCACTTCAACTCCAGCGTCTTGTGCTTGTTTTAGTAATAACGAATATTTGGCGTCTATATGGTGTGCCGCAGACACTTTTTCAATACCTGAATGTAAAACAGTGAATAAAAGTACGGCTCTATTTCCAGATTCGACCATTTCTGTGAGTTCACGCAGATGTTTTTGGCCTCTGGTTGTGACCGCATCAGGGAAAAAACCTTGCCCTTTAGTTGACGTTTCTTGCTCGTCGAGCAAAGTGACGCTTTTCACTTCGATATAGCAAGGCGGCTTTTCGTTATCTTCAAGCAGAATATCAATGCGACTATTCTCACTGCCATATTTCACTTCGGTTCGTAACGCGTTATAACCTAAGAGTTCAACTATAGTCCCATTTTCAATTGCTTCCACTGCTAGCTGGTTTGCCCGCGCAGTATTTACACAAATACGATGACCTTTGTCTGTTTCTGAGATCTCCCAGCTGTTTGGGTACTTTCTCTTTGCATTATCGGAGGTTGAGTACCACACCGTATTGCCAGGAGTCGCACATCCTGTCATCGCTCCAGTGTTAGCGCAGTGGATAGTGCGCTCGCTACCGTCTGGAAGTTGGATGTCAGTGAGAAAGCGTTTATAGCGTTTAATAAGAGTCGCTGGCTCTAATGGAGGATTGAAGTGCATATTACTTATTTAGACAGGTAGGTTTTTATGTACAATGTTGCCAACATTACACCACAAGGTTCTCCCATTGCCACAACTGCCCATAGAAGCTGTGATGCCAGATCTGCTCGCTGGCGTAGAAACACACACTCAACTTATTCTAAAGGCCGATCCCGGTGCGGGTAAGTCAACATTCTTCCCTTTACAGTTAGTTAAGACCAACGCCGTTCAAGGCAAAATCATCATGCTTGAACCGAGGCGTTTGGCTGCAAGGAATATTGCTACTTACTTAGCGAGCCAATTGGGAGAAAAGGTGGGAGAGAGCATTGGCTTTAGAGTTCGTGGTGAATCTAAAAGCAGCAGTGCGACTCGCTTAGAGATTGTTACTGAAGGGATCATGACAAGAATGATCCAAACCGACCCTGAATTAACTGGGGTTGATATGGTGATCTTTGATGAATTTCACGAGCGCAGTATTCACGCCGATACCGCATTGGCGTTTAGCTTAGAGATCCAAGAGGCGTTGCGTGACGATCTGAAAGTGGTAGTGATGTCGGCAACTTTAGATCAACAAGCTCTGCAAACTTTGCTGCCGAATGCCAAATACGTTGAATCACAAGGTCGCACCTTTCCGGTCGATTTCCGTTATCAGCCTCTTAGTGCAAATGAATATCTAGCCCCTAAAATGGCTAACGTGATTCTCTCTCTGATGGAGAAAGAGTCAGGCTCACTTCTGGCCTTTTTGCCGGGCGTTTCTGCGATTAAGCAGGTGGAATCTCAACTAGAACAATTCGCCAATGATATCGATGTGTGTCCTCTGTATGGGCAACTCAGCTTTTCTCAACAGCAGAAAGCGATCGCGCCATCAGAGAAAGGGCGTCGAAAGGTGGTGTTAGCGACCAATATTGCTGAGACTTCTTTGACGATTGAAGGTATTCGATTGGTGGTTGATTCCGGGCTTGAACGTGTGGCGAAGTTCGATCTGAAAACCGGTATTACTAAGCTTGAGCAAGTGAAAATCTCGCAATCTTCAGCTGAACAACGAGCGGGCCGTGCGGGACGAATTGAAGAGGGCTTGTGCGTTCGTTTGTACAGCGAAACGCAGCTGATGCAGCAACCAGCTATACCAGAACCTGAAATTCTTCATTCTGATTTGTCTTCGCTGGTGTCTGAATTGACGCAATGGGGCGCTGCGAGTGCTGATGAACTGCAATGGTTAGACGTTCCACCCAAAGCTTCTATCGGGCAAGCCAAGCAACTCTTACAGACTCTTGAATTGTTAGACGATAATGGTCAATTTACGGCATTAGGAAAACAGGTCCAACGTTTAGGTCTAGAGCCTCGTATTGCCAGCATGTTGGTTAAAGCGCAGCAAGGTAGTCCTGCTCTGTTGAATGTCGCGATTGTTGCTGCTGCTTTGCTGGAAGAGCCGGAGCGCAATGTGACGGATATTCAACACTCTTTGCATCGACTTAAGCAAAGAAAACATTCCAAAAATAGCGTTGTGATGCAGCGAGCGAAAAGTCTCGCGAGCAAACTCAATCATCACTTAGATTTGTCACAAGCTGACGAATCATTGCTACCATTAGTGCTTTGTTTTGCCTTCCCAGACCGGATTGCACAAGTGAGAAGCGCGACCAGCAGTGCTTTCCTTTTGGCGAATGGCCACGGTGCTGAGGTTCGTGATGATGATCCACTGGCGAACAATAACTATATCGTAGTGATTGATTTGATGCGCAGCACAGGGCGAGCCAGTCAGATTTTCTTAGCCACCGCGGTTGATATCGCACAGTTAGAAGCTGAATTTCCAAAACTGTTTGTGCGTTCCGATTACGCCGATTGGGATGAGAAACGTGGCCGTTTAGTTGCTGAGCAGCGTGTATCTCTGGGCAAGTTGATTATCAGCACCAAAGCTTTACCTGATCCCGATGCGAATCAGGCGAGCCAAGCGCTGCTCAATTATGTCGCTCGATGCGGGCTGGATCGCTTAAATTGGACAGCTTCGGCTAAGCAGTTGGTTGAGCGTGTGCGCTGTGCAGCACTTTGGATGCCTGAGCATGATTGGCCAGCGATGGACGATGCGAGTTTGATTGAACACCTTGATGAGTGGCTATCTCCCTATCTGAATGGCATTAAGTCGGCAAAAGGGCTGGCTAGTGTTTCGATTGAGCAAGCATTGTCGGCTTATCTTGGCTGGCCTTTGAATCAAGAAATCGACCAATGGCTGCCAACACACTATCTGATGCCAACAGGCAGCAAGAAGGCCATTCGTTATCAATATCAATCTGAACCAGTGATCTCAGTGCGAATGCAGGAAGTCTTTGGCGAACAAGACTCGCCATTGATCGCGCAAGGGCGTAAAAAAGTAGTGCTTGAGCTACTTTCTCCAGCACAGCGACCACTGCAAATTACTCAAGATTTAGCCGGCTTTTGGGCTGGTGCGTACAAAGAAGTACAAAAAGAGATGAAGGGCCGTTACCCAAAACATCCTTGGCCGGATGACCCTGCTAACCATGTAGCAACCACTAAAACCAAACGACAGTTGAATCGATGATGACCAAAATGTTAACGCCAAAAAAGGCACCACCTAAAAAAGCGCCAGCAAAGAAGTCACCAGCGACCAAAGCCAAGCCAAGAAAACCAAGAGCGGCTGCGAAAAAGACCAAACCTAAGGCTAAGAAATCTGGCAAAAGAGGTTGGTTGAAGATCCTATGGGGCATTTCTTGGAAAGCGGGCTTAGCGCTTGCGGCATTGCTGTTGTTCGTCGGTATTTATCTTGATTCTGTGGTCAAACAGCGCTTTGAAGGTCAGCTGTTTGATTTGCCAACCGTGGTTTATGCGCGAGTGCTAGACCTGTCTCCGGGAACTCCGGTGAGTTTGGTTCAGGTTAAGAATGAGCTCGATGTACTTAATTACCGTAAGGTGAACGCGCCTCGTCACCCAGGCGAATACTCTTCTTCTTCGACCAAGATTGAAATGATTCGTCGTCCGTTCGAGTTTGTTGATGGACCGGAAGCGGATCGTCATGTGATGCTGCACTTCAATGGTAACGAATTAACTCGCATTCAGTCGCTGGAGAAGAAAGGCGACATGGGCTACCTGCGTGTTGAACCGAAAATGCTTGGCATGCTTGAGAAAAGTAACGATGAGCAGCGCCTGTTCTTAAAACGCAATCAGTTCCCAGAAGTGATGGTTGATGCCTTACTGGCAACCGAAGACCGAAACTTCTATCAACACGATGGTGTGTCGCCACTGGCCATCGCTCGTGCAATGGTCGTTAACGTCAAAGCTGGGCGAACGGTACAAGGTGGTAGTACGCTGACACAACAGTTGGCAAAAAACCTGTTCCTGTCCAGTGAACGTACATTGTGGCGTAAGGTTCGTGAAGCCTACATTGCACTTATCTTAGACCATCGTTACAGCAAAGACCGTATCCTAGAGGCTTACTTAAATGAGGTTTATCTTGGACAGAATGGTGGGCAAGCGATTCATGGCTTCGGTTTAGCGTCTCGTTTGTATTTTGGTCAACCTATTCAAGAGCTGCGCATCGATCAGCTAGCACTGCTGGTGGGTATGGTGAAAGGACCGTCGTATTACAATCCGGTTCGCTATCCTGAGCGTGCTAAGACTCGACGCGATCTGGTTCTTCGCTTATTGATGCAACAAGACATCTTAACTCCGCGACAATACGAAGAGGCGGCGAGTCGTGATTTGGATATTCAAGACAACCCACGCATTGCTAGCCGTCAGCCCGCTTATTTCCAACAAGTAAACATTGAGCTTAAGAAGTATGTCGGCGATCGATTTGAGACGAAAAAAGGGATTCGAGTCTTTACCTCTCTGGATCCGGTATCTCAAGACAAGTTAGAGAAGTCGATTGCTCGTAAGGTGCCTGATTTATCGAAAACCGCAGGTAATAAGCTGGAAGCAGCAGCTATTGCCGTGGATAGAAATACCGGTGAAATCCGGGCGATGGTCGGTGGTAAGCGTACTGGCTACGATGGCTTTAACCGTGCCTTGAACGCGAGTCGCCCAATTGGTTCTTTGGTCAAGCCTGCAATTTACTTAACCGCACTAGAGCAGCCTCAGAAGTACACGTTGGCGACAACATTGAAAGACACGCCACTGAGCTTGAAAGGCAGTAAAGGTAGCGTGTGGAGCCCGAGAAACTTCGATCGTAAGTTCCGTGGCGATGTGCCTTTGTATGTGGCGCTTTCTAAGTCTTACAACGTACCTACTGTTCGTTTAGGCATGCAATTAGGCATTGATAGTGTCTCGGATACGATTGGAAAACTGGGGGTCGATAAAAATGAGATTCGCCCAGTGCCGTCGATGTTTTTGGGTTCGTTCTCACTGACTCCGTTCCAAGTTGCGCAGATGTATCAAACCATTACCAATTCTGGGCGTATAGCACCTTTGTCTGCGCTTCGCTCAGTTGTTGATAACGATGGCGAGGTTCTGTATCAGTCGATCCCTCGTGTATCACAAAGCGTTGACCAGCAAGCCGCTTGGCTTACAACCTATGCAATGAAACGTGGCGTGTCGGAAGGCACGGGCCGTTTCCTACAAGGTCAGTTTGCATGGGCAGGGTTAGCTGGTAAAACTGGCACTAGTAATGACAGCCGAGACAGTTGGTTCGTGGGCGTAGATGGCCGTGAAGTGACGACCATCTGGCTAGGACGTGATGATAATAAGCCGACTAAGCTTACTGGTTCGAGTGGTGCGTTACGTGTTTATGCCGATTATCTCAAACAGAGAACACCCGAGCAGTTATTACTGCCTTGGCCGACAGGAATTGTCACCGCTAACTTTACTCGAACTTCTGAAGGGGCTTTAGAGTTTGATTGTGATGGTGCAGTTAAACTGCCACTTTGGGATGAGGGTGGAAACATTAAAAAGGGCTGTGAAAGTCAACCAAAACAGTGGCTAAAGAAGCTTTTTCAGTGGTAAAGTCGTAACAAGAAAGAATGACAAGGACAGTTAACATAATGATTTATCGTTGGTTAGTGAGTGGCTTAGGTGTTGTCGGTACTGTGATCAGTTTTCAGCTGTTTGCATCCACCGCGACACAGATTGATCAATCTCAGCAGGCTGAACAAGCTCATAAAAGGCCAACCGTTGCTGTCGTTCTTGCTGGTGGTGGGGCAAAAGGTGCAGCTCACATTGGTGTGCTTAAAGCTCTAGAAGAGATGCAAATCCCGGTTGATTACATTACCGGTACCAGTATGGGCTCATACGTTGGTGGTCTTTATGCGACAGGGATGAGCGCAGACGAGATCGAGAGCTTTATTTATACGGTTGATTGGAATCGCGGTTATCGTGATCGCGTTAACCGTAGTGATCGCCGCGTACGTGACAAAGAATATGAAGACCGCTACCAACTGAACACCGATCTCGGCTTAGGTTGGGGCGAAATCAAAGCAAGGAAAGGGGTGGTGCAAGGCCAGAATATGTTGCGTATTCTGCGTGAGACCACGGGTAATCTATCCTCATTCGATTCTTTCGACCATCTTGCTATCCCATACCGTTCAGTCGCAACTGACATTATCGAACTTGAAGAGGTGGTCATCGATCATGGCCACCTTGTTGATGCCATGATGGCGAGTATGTCAGTTCCCGGCGCGCTTCCCCCTTATGACCTCGATGGTCGAATGCTGGTTGATGGTGGTGTCACCAATAACATGCCCGTCGACGTAGCCAGAGCGATGGGTGCAGACATCGTCATTGCGGTGGATATCAGTACCAACTACAAAGGCAAAGATGATTTCACGAATTTTCTAGCCGCAGCTGACCAACTCTCTAATTATCTTGTTCAACGCAGCACCCAAGAGCAAGCTGAAACTTTAACAGACGATGATGTCTTCCTGCGCCCAGATGTTGGGGAAATGGAGACGACAGAATTTGATAAAATGCCATCGGCTTTCCTCGCGGGCTATGAAGCTGCTAAGCAGCATACTGATGAACTTTCTAAGCTATCGCTCTCAAATGCCGATTATCAGCATTATATCGAGGACAAACAAAAAGCGCGCAGACAGCTAAAACACGGCGATAAGACCGTCGTTGACCGAGTTGTTATCAATAACAATACCCACTATTCCGATAAGCTGATCGAAAACCGTTTAAACCTTGATTCAGGTGAGATTCTGAAGACCAGTGAAATTGAATCTAAAGTACAAGACCTCTATGCGCTAGATAGATTCGAGTTGGTGACTTATGAATTTGACACGGTAGATGGCGAGGAGCAACTGCTGGTCGATGTGAACGAAAAATCTTGGGGGCCAAACTACCTCAACTTTCGATTCTTTCTTGAAGATGATTTCTCTACTACAAGCCAATACTCGCTCGGTGTCTCAGCCAACTTTACTGATATTAATAAGCATGGTGCAGAGCTAAGAACCAATATCGAGATGGGAACGGACAAGCGAATTGAAGCGGAACTTTACTCGCCATTCTTTTCGAGTCAAAAGCTGTTTACTTCGGCATCGGTTGTTTACAGCAAAGAGAACAGAAACCTACCCGCAGATATTGATGATATTGAAGAACCGACACTGGACGTAACGAAAGATTATCTCCCTATGACGTATAGTGAATATGTCGGTGAATTGGCATTAGGCTATCAACCAACCTTGTGGCAGGAGCTGACATTTGGTGTTCGTTATACAGATGGGGATGTTGAGGTTTCTTCGTTACCTTCATTGGGCAGTGGTGGCTACAAGCGTATTGGTGGCTTCATGGGTTACCGACTGGATACTTTGGATAATTTCAGCTTACCGACCAAGGGTTACTTTGTCGATTTAGAGTACCTCGTTTCTCATGATGATTTTGATAATGACAGCTCTCTTGGTGAATCGGATTTAACGTCTGAGAGTGATACGGTTTATGAGTTTTCGGCCAATTTCATGGCAGCAAAGAGTATTGAGAAGCATACTTTAGTCGCAAAGCTGGATTACGGTATTGTAGAGAGCAAAAATTCGATTTTCCCTATTGATCCCAAAGAGCTTGGTGGCTTCTTAAACCTGTCAGGTATTCCAAGGAATAGTATGATTGGTCAGAACTTGGCTTACACCAGCCTTATTTATCGTTATAAGTGGTTTGAAAATGACTTCGGCCTTTTTAAATCACCATTCTACGTGGGCGCATCCATTGAGCATGGTGGTGTTTGGTCGAACAATGATTTGAGTATTGATGAAGCGCCAATGTACACCGCGGGTTCTGTTTTCGCGGGTGTTGATTCTCCAATCGGGCCGATCATTTTAGCTTATGGCCGAACTGAAGATAATTTCGATTCGGTGTATCTGATTGTAGGTACGTCCTACAAATAATCATGCGCAGAGTCGCCATTTAAGTGCGTAATTAGGCAAAAATAGTGGGACTTTCGTCTTAACTTGCTATGTTGGTCAAAATGATAAGATTTTAATTTAACGTTAAATTTGCTATTCTACCGCCCACAGTTTGGCCTCTATGACGCCGCTCATCAATACAAATTGAATGACAAAAATGGCAATGGAGAGCCAAGTTTCCAAGGATGTTCACTTCTTTATTTTACTAACAATTATGAAGGGAAGAAGTGAACCGCAATGAGAGGAAAAAAGTCGTGCTTGAAGCCTACCGTAAACACGTCGAAGAACGTGCTGCCGAAGGAGTTGTTCCAAAACCACTAGATGCTGAGCAGGTAGCTGGCCTAGTTGAACTTCTGAAGAATCCACCTCAAGGTGAAGAAGAAATCATTCTTGACCTACTAGAAAATCGCATTCCACCGGGTGTAGATGAAGCTGCTTACGTAAAAGCTGGCTTCCTTACGGCTATCACTAAAGGTGAAGTAGCTTCGCCACTAGTAAGCAAAGCAAAAGCTGCAGAACTGCTTGGTACCATGCAAGGCGGTTACAACATCGAATCTCTAGTATCTCTACTAGACGATGCTGAGCTTGCTCCAATCGCTGTTAAAGCGCTATCTCATACTCTACTGATGTTCGATGCGTTCTATGACGTAGAAGAGAAAGCGAAAGCTGGCAATGCTGCTGCACAACAAGTACTTCAATCTTGGGCTGATGCTGAATGGTTTACAGCGAAAGATAAAGTAGCAGAAAAAATCACAGTAAAAGTATTTAAAGTCACTGGTGAAACGAACACCGATGACCTATCTCCAGCGCCTGATGCATGGTCACGTCCTGACATCCCAGTACACGCGAAAGCGATGCTGAAGATGGAACGTGATGGCATTACTCCTGATGAACAGGGTAGCGTTGGTCCAATCAAACAAATTGAAGAAATGCAAAAAGATGGCATTCCACTGGCTTACGTTGGTGATGTTGTTGGTACAGGTTCTTCACGTAAATCGGCAACAAACTCAGTACTTTGGTTCATGGGTGAAGATATCCCATTCGTACCAAACAAGCGTACTGGCGGTGTTTGTCTTGGTGGTAAAATTGCACCAATCTTCTACAACACAATGGAAGATTCAGGCGCACTACCCATTGAACTGAACGTACAAGACATGAACATGGGCGATATCATTGATATCTACCCGTACGAAGGTGTTGTTCACAAGAACGGTTCTGTGATTTCAAACTTTGAGCTAAGCAAAGTACTTCTTGATGAAGTGCGTGCTGGTGGCCGTATTCCACTGATCATCGGTCGTGGTCTAACGGGTCGTGCTCGTGACGCTCTAGGTCTAGCTGAAACGGATCTGTTTGCTAAACCAATCGATCCATCTGCATCTGATAAAGGCTACACGCTAGCTCAGAAGATGGTTGGTAAAGCATGTGGCGTTGAAGGTGTTCGTGCTGGTCAGTACTGTGAACCTAAAATGACGACAGTCGGTTCTCAAGATACGACCGGTCCTATGACTCGTGATGAGCTTAAAGATCTGGCGTGTCTTGGTTTCTCTGCAGACCTTGTAATGCAGTCTTTCTGTCACACATCGGCATACCCTAAACCAGTCGATGTAAACACTCACCATACGCTACCTGATTTCATCATGAATCGTGCGGGTGTTTCACTTCGTCCGGGTGATGGCGTTATCCACTCATGGCTAAACCGTATGCTTCTTCCTGATACTGTAGGTACAGGTGGTGACTCGCATACTCGTTTCCCTCTAGGTATTTCATTCCCTGCGGGTTCTGGCTTGGTAGCATTTGCTGCAGCAACAGGCGTTATGCCTCTTGATATGCCTGAATCTATCTTGGTTCGCTTTAAAGGTGAAATGCAACCGGGTATCACGCTACGTGACCTAGTACATGCCATTCCTCTTTACGGCATCAAGCAAGGCCTACTAACGGTAGAGAAAGCCGGTAAGATCAACGAATTCTCTGGTCGTGTACTAGAAATTGAAGGTGTTGAGCACTTATCTGTTGAGCAAGCATTTGAGCTTTCTGATGCATCTGCTGAGCGTTCTGCTGCAGGTTGTACCGTTAAGCTTTCTGAAGAGTCTATCTCTGAGTACTTGAACTCGAACATCGTGATGCTGAAGTGGATGATCGCTGAAGGTTACGGTGATGTTCGTACGATTGAGCGTCGTATTACAGCAATGGAAGAGTGGCTAGAGAACCCTGAGTTGCTATCTGCTGATTCAGATGCGGAATACGCGCACGTTATCGAGATTGACCTTGCTGACATCGATCAACCAATCCTATGTGCACCAAACGATCCAGATGATGCTCGTCTTCTTTCGGACGTTCAAGGTACTGAGATTCAAGAAGTGTTCATCGGTTCTTGTATGACGAACATCGGTCACTTCCGTGCTGCAGGTAAGATGCTAGAAGAGTTTAACGGCTCGCTAAATACTCGCCTATGGGTGGCTCCGCCAACGAAGATGGATAAAGACCAACTGACAGAAGAAGGCTACTACGGCATCTTCGGTCGTGCTGGGGTACGTATCGAAACTCCTGGCTGTTCACTATGTATGGGTAACCAAGCTCGTGTTGCT
The DNA here is from genome assembly GCF_041470825.1 of Vibrio sp. 10N.261.55.A10. Taxonomy (NCBI): domain Bacteria; kingdom Pseudomonadati; phylum Pseudomonadota; class Gammaproteobacteria; order Vibrionales; family Vibrionaceae; genus Vibrio; species Vibrio sp. 10N.261.55.A10. The sequence continues at coordinate 132,025 of NZ_JBFRNC010000030.1, forward strand.
GATGCTTCGACGGTTATGTCGACGTCAACGCGTAATTTCCCGAACCGCTTAGGTAATGGCGCGAACGTTTATCTGGCTTCTGCTGAGCTTTCTGCTGTTGGCGCGATTCTAGGTCGCATCCCAACGAAAGAAGAGTACTTAGAGTACGCTGAGAAGATTAATGCAACCGCTGCTGATACATACCGTTACCTGAACTTCCATAAAATGGGTCAGTACACGGAAAAAGCAGACACGGTTATCTTCCAAGAGCCTGCGTAACGTCTGATTTTGTTGTAAATATAATTAAGGCCGCTGTGAATAGCGGCCTTAATTGCTTTTAGCATACAGCGAAAATTGCTTTTAGCTTACAGAGAGCTCGATTAGTGCTTAATCGTATACATTGCTGCAACATTGCGAGCAGTAAGTTCAATATTTTCAGCCGCTTCAGCCAAAGCTGTCGGCAAGTCTACTGAACGGTTCACTACCGCAAATACCGCGTCGATACCATGCTCATGAACCACACCACAATCACTGGCTAGACAGCCGGCAATACCGATGACAGGCAGTTTATGTTTTTTGGCTGTGCGAGCGACACCAATCGGTGTTTTGCCATGAATGGTTTGGCTATCAATGCGCCCCTCTCCTGTAATCACAAGATCAGCATCTGAGACTATTTCATCTAAATTGACGGCGTCCATTACGATGTTAATACCAGGGCGAAGCTCCGCATTTAACAGGCCAACAAGTGCCGCGCCTAGACCGCCTGCCGCGCCAGCACCAGGGAGATCAATGACATCGACGCCTAACTGGTTTTTCATGATACTGGCATAATGAGCAAGGTTAGCATCTAACAGCTCAACCATTTCTGGTGTTGCGCCTTTTTGCGGACCGAATACCTGTGATGCCCCTTTTGGTCCGCATAATGGATTATCGACATCACAAGCGACCTCTAAGCGTACGTTTTGTAGGCGTGGGTCGAGGTTGGTGAGATCAATGGTTGTCAGTTTTGACAGTTCACCACCACCAAACACCAGCTCGTGACCCTCTGCATCTAGCATACGAATGCCTAGCGCTTGAGCCATTCCTAAGCCACCATCATTGGTCGCACTACCACCAATGCCAATAATAATATGCTCAACACCTTTATCTAATACGGCTTTGATCAACTCACCCGTACCATAGGTAGTGGTTTTTAGTGGATTACGTTGTTCTGGAGAGACTAAATCTAGGCCGGAAGCGGCCGCCATTTCAATAATGGCAGTTTTACCGTCACCGAACATACCGTAGAAGCCTTCGACAATTTCACCTAATGGACCAATCACTGGATGTTGGATGATAGAGCCATTGGTCGCATCCACCAGAGATTGTACTGTGCCTTCACCACCATCAGCCATTGGTAATTTTACGTATTCGGCGTTTGGTATTAGCTGTTTAAAGCCATCTTCAATCGCTTGAGCAACGCCCATTGCTGATAGGCTTTCTTTATATGAGTCAGGAGCAATTACAATTTTCATTTTGATACCTTTAAACTTAAACAAACAGACCAAATACACCGAAGATCATTACTGAGACGAAGGCGATAACAAGACCGACCGCTGACTCATAAGGGATGAGTTTTAGACGTTCATGAATACTCATATGTACCGCACCACCCGTGGCATGGAAGAAGCTACCATGTGGCATATGGTCAAGTACTGTCGCACCAGAGTGGATCATTGCTGCGCCTGCGAGAGCTGGAACACCTAGCTCAAGAATGGTGCTGGCAAATACATTCGATGCCACTACTGTTCCGGCAGTTGTCGATGCGGTTGATAGTGCCATCAGTGCGCCAGAAAACGGAGCAAGTAAGTAAGAAGGCAGCCCAGACATCGTCAGCACTTCAATCAGATCAGCTTTTAGTCCTGAGTTAGCAATGATGCCTGCAATGGTTCCTGTGCCCAGTAGCATTACAGCAACCGGTGCCATACGTGACAAGCCTGAAACCGCAAAGCTATTGGCTTGTTTGAAGCGACCCATAGCCAGTGCACCCAGCAATCCACCCAAGGGTAATGCAATTAGAGGATCAACATTGATATCAGCGAGTGGTCGCAGCGCGAGTAGGGCAATAGCCACTAACGGTGCAACGATTGAAGAAGAAAAGCTTGGCAGTGAACTTTGATCCGCTTTGACCACTTCACTTTCCGCTACTTTTGAACCTTTATTGACGAGGCGCTTTGCCAAGAAGTAGGCGAAAAGCAGCCCAAATAGACCCGGAATCACGCCTGCAGCCATCACAGAGGTTAACGGAACATTGAACGCATCAGCCGCCGCAATGGCATTTGGGTTAGGCGACATGACATTACCTGCTTTACCGCCGCCCACCATCGCCAAAAGGATCGCGGTTTTAGAAAGGTCTGCGCGGCGAGCAATAGCCAGTGCAATAGGAGAAACCGTGATAACGGCCACATCAACGAAAACGCCAACAGCGGTTAAAATCATGGTCGCAATGGCAAGAGCAAGTAAGGCGCGAGTTTCGCCTACTTTTTTGATGATGGATTCTGCAATCGAGGTAGCCGCCCCTGATTCAATTAGTACGCCGGCCAACACACCAGCGGCGAGAATTCGCATCACTGAAGTGACGATCCCTTGGGCACCACCTATCATTAACTCAACGGTTTCGGTGAGAGAAACGCCGCCAACCACGCCGCCAACCAAAGCACCGATGATCATGCCGTAGGTGGGTGGCACTTTTTTAAGAATGAGCGCGATAGCAACAATCAATGCTGAAAGTGCGCCAAGAGTTGAAACTTCAATCATGTTCTATTTCCCAGATAACGATGTGTCATTTTCGGCAAATATAAAGATATAGGGTTGGTAAGTCTTTGTCATTCTCTACAAATAAGTGCTCAAATCGGTCCTTTTAAATTGTGCAGTTGCACATTTTTTAGCTCGACCAGTGGAATAGATTTATTGCAATGTAGAGTTGAAATAGATCGTCTATATTGTTGATATTTAATGATGTTATTTGGTTTATCTTGTCTGTTCGATAGCGTAGCGTATTGCGATGGATATGTAGTTCGTTACAGGTGAGAGCTGAATCACAGTTCTGTTTTAAATATGTCTTCAAAGTTTTGATCAGTATCCCTTTACTGTCCTGTTGTTGAAGATGTAGGTAAGACTGCTCCAGTTGCTCACGAATCCATGGATCTTGTAACAGGCTACTCATAATGGCCGGCAGTCGATAGTCTTGATAGAAAAACATGTCTCCGGGGCGGTTACCGACACTGCGCATAGTGAGCTCAGCGGTATCATATGAGCGTGCTAAACCAGAAAGTCCGGTAAAGTAATCCCCAAGCGCAATCTTGATTTGAAACTTAGCTTCTTTCTTTATTCTTTTGAGTAGCAATTTCACGCGCTTGGCTTCTGCATCCTTGGACCAGCTGTTCCCTATCAGGGTTATAGGCTTGAGTACCACCACTTCGTTTTGTGAAACAGACAAGATACCGACTAAATTATCGCGCTCGGGATATTCAAGTAAATGTACTAATTGCTGTAAGTTTTCCAATGAAGGCGCAGTGTCTCCTATCGGTAACACCTTGACGATGGCGGCAATCCGCGGTTGTGCAAGGTCGAGATCCAGACGCTGTGCGATGGATTGCAGTTGCATGTCATTAAGCGTGCTACCTCGGATTAATTGCAATACCAATTCTTCACGATGCCTCTTATTCCATTCTACTTGAGACATAAGTACAGCTTGTTCAACAATAAGCTCAGCGGTCATCTTCACCAGCTCACCAAAATGATGAACTTGCTGCAGTGTCCCAGAAACCCCAATCGCCCCAATGACATTATCCTGAAATAGAATCGGTAAATTAACTCCAGGCTTAACCCCTTTTAGGTGTTCGGCAGTGGCTTCGTCAATATTAACGACTCGTGATTCGGTGATGGCAAGTACCGCTCCTTCATGTTTTTGGTATAAGCGAGTAGGATCACTGGATCCAATAATGCGACCTTTATTATCCATCACATTAATCGAGTGTGGGATGATCTTCATGGTTCGTTCGACAATTTGTTTGGCAATCATTTCGTTCAACTGCATAGAGCCCTCCTCTTCATTGACTGTGTAGGTTGGATCGTAACGATAAATTCGTCAATACGCTCGTTTCTGACAAGACAATGGTATACTCAGAAATAGTATCGCTTGAGTATTAATGCAGTATAGGTTGAGTTATGGAGTTTGAATTTACTAGAAACACTCTAATGGGTGAATACTATGTGAAATGCAGCATGGGCCATGAGATTGTTGGCCGTTGGCTTCAAGAAGAGATCGGTAAAGATAAGCAAAAATTAGATCATGTGATGGCGTTGATTGAGCAATCTCGACAGGACTTGAGCAATGAAGTGACGTTGCTTGGCAAAGAGATTAGCCTTGCGATTAATGAAGACGAAGTAACGATTCAAGAAAACGTGTTAGCGCATGAGCAAGAGATGGAAGAGGGCAGTGAGTTCGACTTCTATAACTGTGAAAGCCAAGCAAGCTGTGGAATCGACGATTTCGAACTGCTCATCGAACGCTGGATGGATTTTTTAGGTTACTAGTTCTAAGACCTATTTGTTAGTCATTCAGAGCTTTGAAGGCTCCGTTGCCCAAAACTGGAGCAATAAGAGCATCGCGCATTAAGATAGTGAAAAGGCTGCACCATGTTGGTGCGGCCTTTTTCGTTATTACGACCTTATTATCTTCATCTTATTTAAAATCAAGCACTTAACTTTTTGGCACGCTACTTGGATTGTAATAAGAGAATTAACGGATTAAGTAAGAATTTAAGGAACGAATATGAAATTAATAAATGCCATTGTTAAGCCATTCAAATTAGACGATGTACGCGAAGCGCTCTCTGATGTGGGTATTGAAGGTATGACTGTTTCTGAAGTGAAAGGCTTTGGTCGTCAGAAGGGACATACTGAATTGTATCGTGGTGCAGAGTACCAAGTGGATTTCCTACCAAAGGTGAAGCTAGAGATTGCTACCCAAGCTGAGAATGTTGACCGAGTTGTTGAAGCGATTAGCCAAGCGGCACACACCGGAAAAATCGGCGACGGCAAAATTTTTGTGTATGACCTAAGCCAAGCCGTACGAATTCGTACTGGTGAAATGGATGCTGAAGCACTTTAAAGAATTACAAGGACTGGAGACTTTAATATGGAACTTACAACAACAGTAACGGAACTACGTTACGCACTAGACACTTTTTTCTTCCTCATTTCAGGTGCGTTGGTAATGTGGATGGCAGCAGGCTTCGCGATGTTAGAAGCTGGCCTAGTTCGTTCAAAGAACACCACAGAAATTTTAACTAAGAACATCTGTTTGTACGCAATTGCTTGTACTGCTTTCTTAGTGGTTGGTTACAACATCATGTATGTCGACAACGGTGAAGGCGGTTGGTTGCCATCATTTGGTACTCTAATTGGTACACAAGGTGAAGGCGCAGACCACTCTCTAGAATCAGACTTCTTCTTCCAGGTAGTATTCGTTGCAACAGCAATGTCTGTAGTATCTGGTGCGGTTGCTGAGCGTATGAAGCTTTGGTCATTCCTAATCTTCTCTGTAGTACTAACAGCGTTCATTTACCCTGTTGAAGGTTATTGGACTTGGGGCGGTGGTTTCCTATCAGAAGCGGGTTTCAGTGACTTCGCAGGTTCAGGTATCGTACACATGGCTGGTGCAGCAGCAGCGTTAGCTGGTGTTCTACTACTCGGTGCTCGTAAAGGTAAATACGGTAAGAACGGTGAAATCTACCCGATTCCTGGTTCAAACATGCCACTTGCAACGCTAGGTACATTTATCCTTTGGTTCGGTTGGTTCGGTTTCAACGGCGGTTCTCAACTGATGGTTTCGGATTTTGAGAACGCAACAGCAGTAGGTCAAATCTTCCTTAACACCAACGCAGCAGCAGCAGCAGGCGCAATTGCAGCACTACTAGTATGTAAAACAACTTGGGGTAAAGCAGACCTAACAATGATTCTTAACGGCGCGTTAGCTGGCCTAGTAGCAATCACTGCAGACCCTCTATCACCATCACCTCTATTTGCTGTAGCGATTGGTTCGGTATCTGGTGCATTGGTTGTATTCAGCATCATCGCTCTAGACAAAGCTAAGATTGATGATCCAGTAGGTGCTATCTCTGTACACGGTGTATGTGGTTTCTTCGGTCTAATGGCTGTGCCACTAAGCAACGCTGATGCAACGTTTGGTGCTCAGCTAATGGGTGCAGCAGTCATCTTTGCATGGGTATTCGGTGCTAGCCTAGCAGTATGGGCGGTGCTTAAAGCAACAATCGGTATCCGAGTAACGGAAGATGAAGAACTTGAAGGTATGGACATGCACGATTGTGGTGTCGGCGCTTACCCTGAGTTTGTATCAGTAAAATAATCAACAGTCGTCGCCTAATCTGAATGGGTTAGGTTGGACAAAGAAAGCCCCGCAACTCTTGTTGCGGGGCTTTGTTGTATTTACGGTTGCACAATATATAAACACGAACGTTGAAGTTAGGCTCATTGTTTAAGAGGAACGACAAGACACAAAGTTGAAATGGTTTGTTACAAAAGTGAGAGTTTGAATGGTCTGAGTAGACGGATTTTTTGTTGGTCGTCATTGTAATTATGTTAATGATGAATATAATAACGCAACTGATAGACATTATCATTTCGATATAAAGGATTTTACAATGAAGAAACTGCTAACACTTTCAGCTCTAGCGTGTGGTGTAATTGCCCCGACAGCAATGGCTGCGGAAGAAGTAAACGTATACTCTTACCGTCAACCTTTCCTAGTTGAACCAATGTTCAAGGAATTCACAAAAGAGACTGGCATTAAAGTAAACGTTAAGTTTGCTAAAAAAGGTTTAGCAGAAAAGTTAGCTCAAGAAGGCGAATACAGCCCTGCAGACGTAGTGTTAACTGTAGACATCAGTCGTCTATCTGAGCTAACTAAACAAGGTTTAGTTCAGTCTGTTGAAAGCGAAGTTCTTGAAAAGAATATTCCTGCTCAATACCAAGATACAAACAATGAGTGGTTCGCTCTAACAACACGTACACGTAGCGTTTACTCTTCTCGTGACCGTGTTGGTCGTCTAGGTGAGGAGTTTACTTACGAAGATCTAACTAAGCCTGAATTTAAAGGTAAGATCTGTACGCGTAGCGGTAAGCACCCATACAATGTTTCTCTAGTATCTTCGATGATCGCTCACAAAGGTGAAGCTGAAACGAAAGAGTGGCTAGAAGGCGTAAAAGCTAACCTAGCACGCAAGCCTCAAGGTAACGATCGTGCACAAGTTAAAGCGATTAAAGAAGGCCTATGTGATGTTGCTCTTGGTAACAGCTACTACCTAGGCAAGATGGTTAACGATAAAGAGCAAAAAGCTTGGGCTGACGCTGTTTACATTAACTTCCCTAACCAAGAGACAACGGGTACTCACGTGAATATCTCTGGTATGGCAATGGCTAAATACTCTCCAAACGAAGAGAATGCCGTTAAGCTAATGGAATTCCTATCGGGTAACACAGCACAAAGCATGTATGCAGAAGTGAACTACGAATACCCAGTGAAAGCTGATGTTAAACCTTCTGAGCTTGTTGCTTCATGGGGTGAATTCAAAGCAGATACAATTTCTCTAGACCAAATTGCTGACCACCACGCAGCAGCAATTAAACTATTAGACGAAGTTAAGTTCGATCTTTAATTTATTACTGTAGGCTTCGGCCCAAGTAAAATGACAACCTCAAGTCGCCATTTTCGGTCACTTGGGGTTGTTTGTTTTGGAAAATCACTTTTTGATACAAAGCTCGCCGTCGATCCCTTGAGTTATTAGCATCTCACCTTGAAGTCATTACAGTATATGGGTATAAATAACCCCACCATTAAAAGGACATGAGATGTATTTGCAAATGCATTTGTGTTTCATTAAGCCTCTTTGTAGTTAGGCGATGAAAGAAAAGAATTATTTATGGAACACCAGTAGCGGCATTATTGCTGTATTACTGGTTTTACCGATCTTAGCGATTTTTACGACGGCTGTTGGAGAAACAGATGAGCTATTTTCTCATCTGATGTCCACAGTAATGCCCACCTATGCTTACAATACGGTGGTTTTAGTCATGGGAACCTTATTCCTGTCTTTGGTTTTTGGTATTCCGTCTGCTTGGATTATGGCAATGTGCCGTGTTCCGGGAGAGCGGGTTTTGCAATGGGCGCTAGTACTGCCATTAGCAATGCCAGGCTATATTGTTGGGTATATATTCACCGATTGGTTCGACTTTGCTGGGCCTGTTCAAGTTCTACTGCGAGATCTTACTGAGTGGGGACCCGGTGAGTATTGGTTCCCGGATATTAGAACCTTATCTGGTGCTATTATTGTTCTGTCTCTCGTTCTCTATCCTTATGTTTACTTGCTGTGCCGCGCCGCATTTATGGAGCAAAACGTCTCCTTACTGCAATCCGCTCGGTTGCTAAAATGCTCACCTTGGGAAAGCTTTCGTCGTATCTCGTTGCCACTTGTTCGCCCATCAATGGCGGTAGGTCTATCGCTTGTTGCGATGGAAACTATCGGTGATTTTGGTACCGTGAGTTACTTTGCAGTCAACACTTTAACGACAGCGGTTTACGATACCTGGTTAGGTTATTCAAGTTTAACGGCTGCTGCGAAAATATCGGCAATTATGCTAGTTATCGTGATCTTGCTGTTGAGTTCAGAGCGCTACAGTCGTCGTAAACAGAAACTGTTCCAGAATCAATTCAGCAGTCGTGAAGACTTTCGTTACGACCTATCCGGTTGGAAGAAGTGGTTGGCACTGTTTTGGTGCTGGGGATTAGTGTGCGTTGCATTCTTATTCCCTCTGGGTCAGTTGATGATCTATGCCTACAAATACTTTGCACAAAGTTGGACGCCTGAATTCAGAGAGTATGCTGTTAACAGTCTTTATGTGTCAGTAATCGCGGCGATTATTGGCGTTATCATTGCGATGATTGTGAACTTTAATCAACGTGTCAGCCCGAGTAAGAAAAATCAGGCTTACATGCGTATTGCTTCGATGGGCTATGCTGTTCCAGGCACTGTGTTGGCGATTGGTGTGATGGTGCCTGTGTTGTTCATGGATCACTTAGTCAATGATATTGCCAAAGTGATGGAGTGGGGACGTCCGGGGCTGATTTTCTCTGGTTCCATGTTTGCGCTTATCTTTGCAATGGTGGTGCGTTTTTCTGCAGTGGCGATTGGCAGTATTGAAAGTAGCTTGAGTAAAGTATCTCCTTCATTGGATATGGCTTCTAAAACCATGGGCTGCAATACCAACCAGATGTTGCGTCGTGTTCATTTACCTTTGATTAAACGTGGCGCATTGATCGCTGGCTTACTGGTGTTTATCGAATCAATGAAAGAGTTGAATGCGGCATTGCTGCTGCGTCCTTTCAACTTCGAGACATTGGCGACTTATGTTTATAACTATGCCTCAGATGAGCACCTAGAATTGGCGGCGATGCCTGCTGTATTATTGGTGTTGGTGGGTTTAATTCCTCTGATCATCGTAAACCGTTCCTTGGAGCAGAAAAACTAATGAGTTGTGCATTATCAATTAAAGATCTGACTTGTAAGTATGAGTCGCAAACCATTTTGGAAGCGCTCTCGTTAGAAGTTGAGCATGGTGAAATTGTTTGTCTTCTTGGTGCGAGTGGCTGCGGTAAAACGACCTTACTGAAGGCGATTGCAGGCTTACTTCCATTAAGTAGCGGTGTGATGAGTTTGAACTGTCAAACCATTGATGATGGCGAGAATTGGTTGCCACCAGAGCAGCGTAACATTGGTATGATTTTCCAAGATTACGCCCTGTTTCCGCATCTGACGGTAAACCAGAATGTCGGCTTTGGCTTGAAAGACCTTTCTGAGCAGCAAAAGAAAGACAAAGTTCAAGAGATGCTGGAGCTGGTTCACTTAGGTGAGTTCGGTGACCGCTACCCACATCAACTTTCAGGTGGTCAACAGCAGCGTGTCGCTATTGCTCGTTCTTTGGCGTACAAGCCAGACTTGCTACTGTTAGATGAACCATTCTCAAACATCGATACTCAGGTTCGTCATGAGCTGATTTCTCAGATTCGCAAGATTTTTAAGAAGCAGGGTGTTACAGCTATCTTCGTAACTCACAGCCGTGAAGAAGCGTTCGCATTTGCAGATAAAATGGCAGTAATGAACCATGGTGTGATTGAGCAGTATGGTTCGGCATCTGAGTTGTATTTCCATCCTTCAAGTAAGTTTGTTGCAGACTTTTTGGGTGGCGGTAGCTACCTCAATGCACAGCGTATTTCGGAGCATGAATTTGAAACCAGTTTGGGTATGGTTGAAGCCAAACCGCAAACGGAGATTGAGTTCGGCAATACATGTGAGCTTCTGCTAAGGCCCCAGCATATCCAAGCAAGTTACGAGCAAGATAGTGCTATTTCGGTGCTAGAACAGCAATTTATGGGTGATCACTGTCGTTATGTAATCGAAGCGCATGGTCAGAAGTTATTAGCAACCTCGTCAGAAGCACTTGAAGTGGGTATGCCGGTCAACGTAAAAGTCGATACCAAAGGCGTATTGGCTTTTTAAAGAGATATAACGCGATACTAATCGTTACAAGAATCGCGATAAAAAAGCCCAGCACTTTAATCAAAGTACTGGGCAAGAGTTCTTCACTTATAGGCTTTAACAAGGCAGTGATTTGTTAAGTCCCATACAAAACTGCTGCACTCTATAAGCCTATAGAGAGAGGAAGTCTTTCACTTTTTGAAGAACACGTTCTGCAGTGTCTTTATCTTCCATTTCTGCGAAGATTCGTAGTAACGGCTCTGTTCCTGAGAAGCGAGCAATGACCCAGCCGCCATTCTTGAAGTACACCTTGGCACCATCTTCATAGCTGACTCTTTCAATTTCGTATTCAAATTCAGGCAGTTGCTTCTCGACGTAGATCTTAGTGTAGAGCGCTTCTTTCTCTGAAGGTTTAAACTTATAATCGCCTTCTGCGGTGTAGGCATAGCCATATTTAGAGTAAATCTCATCAAGTAATTCAGACAGCTTCTTGCCTGTCACACTGATCATCTCAACCAGTAAGCTTGAAGCAAATACGCCATCCTTACCTTTGATGTGACCACGAATGGTTAAACCACCTGAACTTTCGCCACCAATCAGAGAGTCATCGGCCTCCATTTGTGAGCTGATATGCTTAAAGCCTACAGGAACCTCAAAGCTCTTCTCACCATGATCTGCCGCCACTTTATCCAGTAGGTGTGTGGTTGCGATGTTACGAACGACAGAGCCCTTCCAGCCTTTGTATTCCAGCAAGTAGTAGTAAAGTAGGAGTAGCACTTCGTTAGGGTGAATGAAGTGACCTTTCTCATCGATGATTCCCAAACGGTCAGCATCGCCATCAGTACCAATACCAATGTCATAGCCTTCTGCTGCAACTAAGTGCTTCAAGCGATACAGCGTTGCGGCATTTGGCGATGGCATCAAGCCACCAAAATCTGGGTTTTTACCATCGTTGATTACGTCGACATCACAGCGACCGTTGATCAGAACCGTTTGTAGAGCATTTTTTGCTACACCAAACATAGGATCAATCAGTACGCGTAGGTTGGCTTTCTTGATCGAATCGATATCAATAAAGTTGATGATCGAATCCACAAAGTCGTTCATCGGATTGATGATCTCGATCTCTTTGTCATTTAACGCTTGTTCGAAATCGACACGGATAACGTCTTCGTTAGTTAGGGTTGCGATTTGCTGTTCGATCTTCTCGGTGATGATCTCGTCAGCATCACGACCACCTTCAATGAACACCTTGATACCGTTGTAGTCTGCTGGGTTGTGAGAAGCGGTAATACACGCTGAGTAGGTACACCCCATCTCTTTTGCTTGGAACATCACGATAGGTGTTGGAACGAATTTATCAATGAAGCTTACTTTGATGTTATTCGCTGCAAGTACTTCTGCAAACCAGCATGCCGCTTTATCTGAAAGGAAACGACGGTCATAACCGATCACAAAACCATTCTTGGCTGCATCTTCGTTGTTAATGATGTTAGCGAGCGCTTGCGCTACTAAGCGAACGTTCTCTCTGGTGAACTCTTCACCAATGAAAGCGCGCCAGCCACCTGTACCAAATTTAATCATTAGAAAATCCTTTTAGTCTCATTGTCTCAAGCCTGTAAAGACTTGAGACAAGAGCTGTTCGTTAAATTGAGTGACTAGCCTAGAACAACGACAACGTCGTTCACGCTGCCTTCTGCTTGTACTGGGATTGCACCTTCAACTGACTCACCATTGATAGTGATAGAAGCAACGCCTTTGCTTACTGCATTCGGGTTTTGCACCGTGATGTTGTAAGTTGCGCCACGCCATTGGCGAGTAACCTCGAACTCTGGCCAATCAGTCGGGATACATGGATCAACCGTTAGGCCTTCAAAGCCGGTACGAACACCAAGAATGAAGTTAGTTACCGCGAAGTAAGCCCAACCAGAAGTACCCGTTAACCAAGGGTGGTTTGCACGCCCATGGTCTTGGTGATCTTTACCCATGATGAACTGCACGTACGAGTATGGTTCTGCGTAGCGCGTTTCAATCATGTCGTTTTGGTTGTACGGGTTTAGTGCGTCGTAGAATTTCATCGCACGGTCACCACGGCCTAGCTTCGCTTCTGCTACCCAAGCCCATGGGTTAGGGTGAGAGAAGATTGCGCCGTTCTCTTTTACGCCTTGGTAAACGCGAGTTACGAAGCCGATGTCATCGTTTGGTGTTGCGAATGATGGAGAGTTTAGGTGTAGGCCGTATTCAGAGAATAGGTTCTCATCCACTGCATCCATCGCTTTTTCACCACGCTCTTGAGAAACCGCACCAGACAGAACTGCGAGTGTGTTTGACTCAAGGTGTACACGACCTTCAGCTTGTTGAGCAGTACCGATCTTGTCACCATTTTTGGTTAGACCACGGATGTACCAACCGCCTTCGTCATCCCAAAGGTGTGTTTCACACGCTTCACGTACGTTCGCTGCCATTTCTGTGTATTTAGCAACATCAGCATCGTTATTGCGGAACTTAGCAAGGTCTAAGAATTCTTGTAGCGCCCAGAAGTGAAGGAACGAAACCATTGATGACTCACCACCACCAAGGTTCAAGCAGTCATTCCAGTCTGCGCGAAGACCCTTACAGATCCCCGTTTGACCAACGTATTCTGCAGAGAAGTTCAGTGCCGCTTTCATGTGTTCGTAAACCGTTGCTTCACCACCGTCTGCGTAAGGAATCACTTCGTCAAAGAAGTCGTGCTCGCCAGTTTCCATTACGTATTTGATGATGGTTGGTACGATCCATAGGTGATCATCAGAACAGGTGTCTTCAATGCCGTGGATCTTGTCGTCATCTGACGGTGTTGGAACAACCGTTGGTGATTTTGATGGCTCAACGTCGGCTTTCTCTGGATCGAACCAGTCAGGATCGAACAAGTGAAGACCGTAGCCCGCTTTCACTTGGCCGCGAAGCAGGTCGATAATACGCTTCTTGGTCATTTGTGGGTTGGCATGAGGTACTGAGATAGCATCTTGCGCAGTATCACGGTAACCAAGGCCTGTACGGCCACCAACTTCGATGAATGATGCAAAGCGCGACCAAACCACACAGGTTTCGGCTTGGTATAGCGTCCACGTGTTGATCATGGTGTCTAAGCCTTCGTTCGGAGACTTAACTTGGAATTTGTTGCAACGCTCGTCCCAGTGATCTTTGATGCCTTGGAAAGCGGCGTCTACGTTTGCTGTGTCTTGGTACTTCTCACGTAGGCGCTCGCCGTTCCCTTTACCGATACCTAGTACGTACGCAAAGCGAACTTCTTCACCTGGTTGAATCGTGAATTGTTTATGCAGAGAACCACAGTGGTTGTAACAGGTTTGAGCGCTGTTAGAACATTTACCGTTTTCAACTGCAATTGGGTTCGCTTCATCACGATACATGCCAAGGAAGTTGTCACGCTGGCCATCGTAGCTGTCTGGCGAGAAAGTTGAAGCTAGGTAGTAGAAGCCTTCAAAGTCGTTAGTGTTGTAGTACAGATCGTATTCCAGAACACCTTCTTGGTAAGACGTGCCCGCAGAGTACAAAGACATCTGATGGTTTTGGTTATCCGATTGAATATGACTGAAAGAGAACTCAACAAACGAGAAAGTGCTGATAGTACGTGGCTTATCAGTGTTGTTCTTTAGTACAATGTCCCAAACTTCTGCATCTTCACCTTTAGGTACGAATAGCGTCTTCGTTGCGGTAATACCGCTGTACTCACATTTGAACTTTGAGTATGACAGGCCGTGACGAACTTCGTAGTTCGCTTCATCGAGGCTCTTTGCCACTGGCTGCCAAGAGATAGACCAGTAATCACCTGTCTCATCATCACGTAGGTAAACATAGTGTCCTGGACGGTCAAATGTGCCGTTTGGACGGAACTTAGTAACACGGTTGTATTCCGGAGAATTGTAGAACGAGTAACCGCCTGCATTGTGTGAAATCACGGTACAAAACTTTTCAGTACCTAGGTAGTTGGTCCAAGGTGCTGGTACATCAGGGCGAGTGATGACGTATTCGCGATTGTCGTTATCGAAATAGCCGTATTTCATTGTCATTTCCTTTTTAACAAACTGCATCTATGCAGCTAATTTTTAAATAGTGATGCTGAGTCGTATCTGACTGAGCACCTTAATTTGAGTTAGCAAGCGCTCGATGTGAGTGTTGCTTTGGTTTTGTTTTATTGAGCTTTCCAAGGGTTGCGATAGTCAACATTGAGTCTGTCGAGTAGCGGCAAGTGACCCTTTAGGCGAGACAGGTAATCTAGCCAGTTTCGGTTGTTTTTATGTGTCCAACATCCTTCAGCTAAAGCGCTAATTCTTGGAAATACCATGTAATCCATACGCTTTTGGTTGGTGACGATCTCACACCATAGAGCACACTGAATTCCGCGGATCCGCTTACGAATTGGGTCGGTGTCGGATATCTCAGCAAGCGCTTCGTAGGTATAAGCTTGTTCTAATGGGATGACGGCAGCCCAATCTACGCCCGGTTCTTGCGGTGCATAATCTTGGGTCATGTCGAGATAGGTAAACTGTGCAGGTTGCAACACCACATCAAAGCCTTGGCGAGCGCAATTGACAGCCGCTTCTTCACTGAGCCATGAGTAGATGATGGTCTCTTTACTCACTTTGTCGCCGTGCTGTGCTTCTTCCCAGCCGACCATGCGTTTGCCGAGTTGCTTAAGCTTATTCTCGGCATAGCGGAATAGGTGACCTTGCAAATCTTTGCTGTCTTGGTATTGATGTTCTTTCATCAGCGCTTGAGCTGCAGGGCTGTTAGTCCATACGCCCGGTGGTACTTCGTCTGCGCCCATGTGAATCAATTCGCTAGGGAATAGCTCTGCGACTTCTTCAATAACCGCATCTAAGAACTGGTAAGTGCCCGGTAAACCTGGATTTAACACATTGTCGTTGTAGTGCTGAATGCTCTTGTATTGAGTAGTGTCTGCTTGCTCTACCAACATATCAGGCAGTGATTTGATTGCTGCACGGCAGTGTCCCGGGATATCGATCTCAGGGATAACCGTGATGCTGCGTTGTTCTGCGTATTCAATCACTTCGCGAATCTGTTGCTGGGTGTAGAAGCCGCCGTAGTTTTCAGCAATATGGGTATATTGTGGCTCTAATGCATGGTCAGGACCTCGCCAAGCACCGATTTCAGTGAGTTGAGGTAGGCTCTTTATCTCGATCCTCCAACCTTCATCATCGGTTAGGTGCCAATGAAAAACGTTGAATTTGTAGTGCGCCAACTGGTTGATTAAACGTTTCACTTGCTCCACCGAGTGGAAGTGACGTGCACAGTCCAACATCATGCCGCGGTATTTGAAACGAGGTTGGTCGGCGATTTTGCAACATGGCACAGAGAAGCGTTCAGCATTTTGTTGTTGAACTAATTGTATTAAGCTAGCTACTGCATGAGTGAAGCCTGATTGACTGCCTGATTCTACGACCACTTGTTGAGTTGTGATGGTCAGTTTGTATTCGGCTTCATCTAAAGTTGGGTTGCTACGAAGTAGAATGTCTCCGCTCGCTTCTGGTGAGAGTTCTGTTGAAATCGCTAGCTCGAACGTAATCAGTAACTCTTGTTGTAACCAAGCGCTGGCCTTCTCTGCAAGGTGAGATTGAACCTCAATTTTGCATTTACTATTTAACGCGAAGCTACCTTGCTTAAGTTCGAACTGATTCGGCTGAGGAATTAATGCCACCTCAGCAGCGTTCACTTCAGGTATCTGATTGCGTTCACGGTATGGTGACGCCAGAACAATAGGTGATATCGCGACTGGCAGCACCGAGGTTTCGCCTTGGTGATGCGTTTGGATAAAGGCATCGTTTAGACCGTCAGAATAAAAACGGAATGGGGCGCTTTGAATGCTGAATTCAAGGTAGTAATGGTTGTTCGCCTTTAACACTGACGAACTTGGTTTGAACGAACAAAAGCTTCCAACTTGAGTCAGTTCACCTTGCGATAAACTTTCTGGAAGGATGAATCGATCAAATGCAAAGTGCAGAGACCAATCTTTTACGTCGAGGTCACTTAAGTTATGTACCGTAAGGCCAAATCGGCAGTTATTTTTTTGTTCAGAAAGAACAGCTAAGTCGATGCGATAATTCATATAACTTCCCTGCTAAGCCTGTTGATACAAGTTGTGTTGTGGTTTTCCGGCAAACATCAATGCGCCTTCAATAGCGTCGAATTGAGGTTTAACGATCCATTGTTGTACTGGTGGTGATAGCCAGTTGAGAATACGCTCAGCGATACTTCCCATTAAGCACACCTTGTCAGCGCCATTTCGATGCAGTGCTAAGACAAACATTTCGATATCAGCCGCGGTTTGCTTGAGCATATCGATAGCCAGTTCGTCACCTTCGTTAGCGAGTTGAAAAATAACTGGTGAGAATTGACCGTAATCCTTTGGAATAGCACCTTTTGACCATTCGACAATGGCATCCACATCATTATTAAAGTGATTCATCACATGTAGAGTCAGCGGGGTTTTGTTGCGAATACCGTCTTCTGCAAGCAAGACTTGTTGAATCAAACGTAAGCCCATGACTGCGCCGCCGCCTTGATCTGAAATCGGAAATTCACGACCGCCAACCACATATTGCTCACCGTCTTTTAGGAAGATACCGCAAGAACCCGTACCACCGATCATGATTGCGCCGTCTTGGCCATTGTGAGCACCAATGCAAGCGCCATAAGCGTCGGTATTTAGTGTCATGCTTGCGAAAGGGTGTGGTTGAGCCATGAAGTCGAACCATGCTGATTTTTGCTCAGCGCCAGCCAGCGCTAGGCCAACATGCATATTTGAAAAATGGTCTGAGTTGAGTTGCCCTTGTTGTGCCGCTTTTGTGATGGCATCAATAATTGAGCTCATCGCAACATCAACACCCAAAAGGATGTTGCCACTGCCACTTTTCGCTTCACCAATCAGTTTGCCTTGAGCGTCACGAATACGAGCACGACAAGAAGTACCACCACCATCAATACCGACGTAGTAAAGAGTCATTATTATTGCTCCTTACGCTGAGCTAAGAAGTTGAACTGTGCAGCGGTTGCTAATAAGAACCACGCACCATGAGGGATCCATTGCTCACCCCAGCGCCAGTTTTGAAGCATGTCATCTTTTTGTGCTGGTGGATTGAACGCAATGTCTTGTTCATCTTCAAAACCAGCTGTGATGCCATTACAGATACCGCCTTTCGCATTGAAGAACCCAAGCTGAGGTAGGTAGTCTGGGTTGTTATGGCCATGACCATCGAGCATGCACATGTGGTATGGGTTGAGGCCCAAGATCCAATCAAGGCTATTTTGTGAAAGCTGGATTAAGCGCTCTTGAAGTTCGCTATCTTTAATGTGCGGTTGAACTAGGTAAGCCATGGTTGCGAGTGAGCCAAGGCGTGCGTTCTCGCCTTGCCACCAGTAACCGGTTTCGTTCTGTTGAGCGACGAAGAAGGCATCACGTTTATCACCATCGACAGATTTAACGTATTGTCTTGGATAGCCAAATGGGTTGGTGACTTTGTCGGTGATGTTGATTTCGAACTGACAAGCTTGTTCAACAACTGTGCGCGCCTGTTCTTTTAATTCAGCATCGGTTTCATTGTCGATGTATTCACATAGTGCAATCACAGGAAGACCGGCTTCAGCTGCGTGAAAGTATGGACGAGAGCCATCAGAGTTTGCCGACCAGAAGTGCTCAAATGAATCATCGGATTGCTGACGAGAGATTAAACGAGTCGCCCAAGTTCTTGCTTCTGATTGGTATTGCTGGTCTTGTGTTACGCGATACAGCTCATTGGCTGCGAGTAGGGCGCAATACTCATCGATGATGTTCTCTTCACCATCGTTTAGATACTGGAGGTTGTACTCTTTTAGATGCCAGTAACCCTTAACAGCCGTTTCAAGGTATGTGTGGCTCGAGTAGCTGCCAGAGATTTCAAGCTCAGAAGCTGCGGCTAATGCTGCGATAGCAACACCTGCACCTTGTCGGTAGCCCGCTTGTAAGTCCGTTGATTTATGACCTTCTTGAGTCGCATAAGCGCAGATATCGCGTTGGTTGATATCTTTGCTCCATTTGTCGAATACCGTCATATAGAAGTATCCGTCAGCGTCTTGCATACGCACTAAGAAGTCGGCACCGAACAGAGCCTCTTCCGTTAGACGAGTCATGGAGAATTTCGGGAAGTCTGGGTTATGGCCAGTCAAGCGTACGCTTTTTAGCATGTTCCAAACGACCATCGGAATTTGTTGTGGGTTTAGGTAGTTACCATAAGACAGGTGGCTAAAATACTTACTGACATCACCTGATGCGTCATACCATCCACCGTGGACATCGACGTATCGGTCGGTACCTAGAATTTGTGCTTGTCGATCTTTTTTGTCGAAAATCCCGCCACAGCGTTGTGACTTAAAGTAATGAAGCACATCAGAAAACGTGTGGTTCATTAATAGGTTGCTACCAATCTCAAATACTTCTGAACGCAGGTTGTCAAAACGTAGGTAGTAGCGACCAGATTCAGTGACTGAACTGAAATCAATAGTGAAGAATTGCCCTTGATGCCAATTTGCTACGCGGCCTTGTTTAACCACATCAAAATTTCCGACAGTCATATGGTTGTCAGCACAGACGAGTAGAGCCGTAGTGCTTGATAGGCGAGCTTTCTTAGTTTGTAGGATAGCTTGCTTCGGGCCTGTGGGCTCATAGCCAATATGGTTGGTCAATAACAGCATCAATATTCTCCGACAGTCCTAGTTTCTATTGGCTAGGTACTTGAATGTTTTGGATATAAATAGTTAGGGTCCGAAGACCCTAACTTGGGTTTTATTGCTTAGCTTTCGTGTAGGTAACAGCGCACAAAGTGGTTATCAGCGAGCTGCGTAACCCCTGGTAGCTGCTCTTTGCACTTATCCATTGCGTGAGTACATCGGCCTGCAAATGGGCAGCCTGCTGATACTGGTGTCCACAGAGGAATCTCACCTTTGTTGCCTGCAAGTTGCTCGTGGATCGACTTCTTAGGATCTGGAACGGCCGAAACAAGCAATTGGGTGTATGGGTGCTGAGGGTTAGCAATCACGTCATCGGTATCGCCCCATTCCACCATGTGTCCCACGTACATCACCGAAAGGTCTTCAGCGATGTAACGAGCGGTTGCGATATCGTGAGTGATGTAAAGCAGAGACATTTGCTTCTCGAACTTCATCTCTTCCATCAGGTTCAAAACACCGGCACGAATCGATACATCAAGCATTGAAGTTGGCTCATCAGCTAGTACAACTTCGGCACCTACCGCGATGTTGCGGGCTAGGTTGACACGTTGACGCTGACCACCAGACAGTTGGTGAGGGTATTTCTTCGCCGTCTCTTTTGGCGGAATGAGACCTACTTGCTCTAAAAGATCGTAAACGCGTTCTTCTAGCTCTTTCTTGTTGCCCGGAGATACTTTCTTGTGGATCAACAGTGGTCGAGCAATGTGGTGGAAGATATTGTGCGTTGGGTTCAATGAACCAAACGGGTCTTGCCATACCATCTGCACGCCTTCACGGTAGTGCATAAGATCTTTTCTGCTTGAGATCTCTTGGATATCACGACCTTTGTATTCGATCGTGCCGCCTGAAGGTGCGTACATTTTTGCGATCATTTTTGCGGTTGTTGATTTGCCTGAACCAGACTCACCAACCACTGCTAGGCCACGGCTTTTGTACATCTTGAATGACACGTCGTTAATCGCACGCATCATTGGGGTTTGAATGGTGGTACTGCTTATTGGGAAGTCTTTTACGACATTCTTGCCTTCTACCAATAATTGACCGAAATCTTTGCTCATAATTGTCTCCAGAATCCTTATTCGCTTTGCTTGTTTTTAGGCGGTCGAGCCGCCTTGTTCGTTATTCACGCTGAGTCAGCGTGCAAGCTATAGCTTCCTTTGTACTATTGGGTTACCGTACAGGTGGCAGTTAGACAAATGTCCCGGGTCGATAGAACGCAGCTTGGTTGGCACCTTGGTACACTTTTCATGTACACGGTCACAACGAGCTTGGAAACGACACCCTTCAGGGATCTCTAACAGGTTCAGAGGGTTACCCGGAATACCTGCTAACTTTGTCTTTGGCCCTGTCAGTGGAGGGAAAGAATTTCCCAGCCCTTTGGTGTAAGGGTGGTAAGGGTTTTCTAGAATATCTTGAGAGTTAGCCACTTCGATTAGCTCACCTGAGTACATGATGCCGATGCGGTCAGAGAACTCGACCATCAATGACAAGTCATGGGTGATGAACAGAATTGAGAAGCCAAATTCTTCTTTTAGTGCATAGATCTTTTGTAGGATTTCGCGTTGCACAACCACATCAAGTGCGGTTGTCGGCTCATCCATAATGATCAGCTTTGGATTCAGTGCTAACGCGATAGCAATAACCAAGCGCTGACGCATGCCGCCAGAGAATTGGTGAGGATAGTCACTCAATCGGCTCGGGTGAATATCGACGATTTCAAGTAGACCTTCAGCACGCTGCTTAGCTTGCTCGCGAGTCATGTTGGTGTGACGCATGATTACGTCACAGAACTGCTCTTCCATCGGTAGTACTGGGTTGAGTGCGTTCATCGCGCTCTGGAATACCATCGACATCTCACTCCAACGGAACGACTGCATACGGTCATCACTGTATTCAAGGATGTTCTCACCGTTGAAGATAACCTCACCACCACTGATGTAAGCGGGCGGCTTATGAAGACGCATAAGAGAGAAAGCGACCGTTGATTTACCACAGCCAGATTCACCAGCTAGGCCGAAGACTTCACCTGGAGCGATGTCGAAACTTACGTTGTTACACGCACGAACATCGCCAGACTCTGTGATGTAATCCACGCATAAGTTGCGGATAGAAATTAGTGGTTCAGACATGATTATTTATCTCCGCTCCAAAGTGCATTTTGTGGTGGTAGTTCCGGTTCACGTTCTTCTTTGTCTTGAGCTGCTAGTTTCTTCCAACGCTTCATGCCTTTGTGAGAACGCAGTTGCGGGTTAGC
This sequence comes from Vibrio sp. 10N.261.55.A10, assembly GCF_041470825.1. Taxonomy (NCBI): domain Bacteria; kingdom Pseudomonadati; phylum Pseudomonadota; class Gammaproteobacteria; order Vibrionales; family Vibrionaceae; genus Vibrio; species Vibrio sp. 10N.261.55.A10. The sequence continues at coordinate 153,640 of NZ_JBFRNC010000030.1, forward strand.
AATTTCATCGACCGCGAAGTTAAGTAGAGCAAGACCAGTTACAAGTAGTGTCAATGCGATACAAGGAGCCAACAGTTCCCACCAAGCGCCAATCAGCATTGATGAAGAGGTTTGAACGTTGTAAAGCATGATGCCCCAGCTGATTGTGTTCGGGTCACCAAGACCTAGGAACGAGATGGTTGCTTCCATCATGATTGCGTACATCACCGAACCGATGAAGCTTGCGCCAACGATAGAGATAAGGTTTGGCAGAATCTCTACGAAGATGATGCGGAATGAAGACTCACCCAAAACTTCAGCGGCTTTTACAAACTCTTTTTCACGCAGTGCTAAGGTTTGGGAGCGAACAACACGGGCACCCCAAGCCCAAGACATAAAGCCGATAACCAAGGTTATGGTGAGTGGCCCTGCCTCACCGATAAAGGCTGCTACTACGAACAGTAATGGGTATTGAGGGATTACCAGCATGATGTTCATTGCGGCTGTTAGAACGTCATCGACACGGCCACCGAAGTAACCTGCAGAAACACCAATAACAGTTGCGAGTAAACATACGGTTAGACCCGCACCAAAACCTACAGCAAGAGATACGCGTGCGCCGTATACCACTTGAGACCAAACGTCACGACCCATACGAGTTGTACCTAGTACGTGGTCTGCCTTTTTAGACATGATCAATGTACGACGGTCGTCTGCTAGATTTTGAGCAACCCAGCCATCAGGGTTAGTTTGTGCAGACTTCACCACGAAACCAGGATATTCGTGTGGGTTACCTGTACGCTTGTCTGGTACATGTTTGGTGATTAATGGAGCTGCAATCGCGCCAAGAATAAAAATACTTAGGATGATGACGCCTGTTAGGGCCATCGGGTTACGCCAAATGAGTTTTAGAAAGTCTTTCATGATTATTTACCACCCTTACGAAGACGAGGGTCAAGAACAACGTAAAGCATGTCTGCAACTAGGTTAAAGAACAGCATGAATAGCGTCATGATAAGCAGCTGACCTTGCAGTACTTGGTAGTCACGAGCGTTAATTGCGTTGAAAAGTACGCTGCCAAGACCCGGGTAGTTAAAGATGATTTCGATAATTAACTGACCGCCGATTGCCATACCTAGCGACATTGACAGGGCTGTCACACTAGGTAGCATCGCGTTACGAGCTGCGTAGTTGAATACCACTCGGTTTTCGCTCAGGCCTTTGCCTTTCGCCATGGTGATGTAGTCTTCGGCTAATAGGTTGATCATGTTGTTACGCATGTTTACTAGGAAGCCACCAATTTGAACAACAGAAGCACAGAACAGTGGTAAGAAGGCGTGGTAAGCGACATCTTTAATGAATGCCCAGCTTGTCCAATCAGGTATAGTACCAGCGGTGTAGGCATACCCTGTTGGGAACCACTTCAAGCCAATTGCAAAGGTAAATAGTGCAATCATCGCGATAACAACTTGAGGAACGGCTTGTAGAATCAGCATCCCTGGCGTTACGAAGGCATCGTACTTACTGCCGCGTTTCCACGCTGCGAAAATACCTAGGATTGAACCAATCGAGAAAGAAAGAATAACTGCGGTGCCGGCTAAGAAAAGCGACCAACCGAATGCTCCACCCAACAGTGTGTTTACAGAAAGTGGGTAGAATTGAATTGATGTACCAAGTTCCCAGCTAAGAATGTTCTTCATGTACGCCACGTATTGAACTAAGTAGCCACCATCAACGAAGCCTAATAGTTCTTTCATTGCAGCAATACGCTCTGGAGTAACTTGTACAGAAGCGTTCGCAAACATCATGGTAACTGGGTCACCAGGCATTGCTCTTGGAATAATAAAGTTTAACGTCGCAGCAACTAATAGCGCGACAAAATAAAATGACAAACGTCTTAAAAAATAACCCATAACTCACACCTTACTCACCCAGATTGTTTCCCTGTTTCTGGATTCAGGTCGCTCCTAGCGAAATTTGGAACGAAAAACCCCCTGACGACTAGCGCCATACTTTCAATTGAGAGTGTGGGGATTTTTATAAGCGGCGTAAGAGGTTACGCCGCAAGGATTGAACGATTACTTATTTAACTGGTTTTAGGTCCAGTACATGAAGTAGACGCTCTGGAATACCAGCCCAAATGTTTGGACGGCCTTTTGGATTTTCTTCGTTCCACCAACCAGTGAAGCGAGTTGTGTTGTATTGGTACATGTAAGCACCAGACATCACAGGGATTGTCACTTGGTCTGCAGCGATGATTTGCTGGATACCGTGTGCAATGTCTAGCTGCTCGTTCTTATCAGCTGTTTTGTAGAAGCTGTTTAGAAGACCATCTAGCTTGTCGTTTTTGTAGAAGTGCATTGCGAAACGAGGCATACCATCACCAGATTGTAGTGATGAGTTGTAAGCACTGTTCCAGTACGTGTATGGATCCGCACCGTGGAAGTAGTTTGTGTATGCTACGTCGTATGTACCTTCAAGCATTGCTTGGTTGTAAACAGAGAAGTCAGGTGTACGAGCTTTTGCTTTAATACCGATTTCGTTTAGCTGTTCTACCGCTAGTTGAACTGTGTTGTTGAAGTCAGTCCAGCCGTTTGGCGATTGAATCATTAGTTCGAAAGACTTGCCTGATGGAGTGTCAACAAAACCATCTTTGTTTACATCTTTGAAGCCAGCGTCAGCAAGAAGCTTCTTCGCGCCTTCAGCGTTGTAAGTGTTGAAGCCTTTGTACTTGTCATGAGTTTTTTCATCAGACCAAGCTTCAAACGCGTAGCCAAGACCCGATGCGAAATCGTTTACAGTACCGCCACCGTAGAATGCGATGTCGATGATAGTTTGACGGTCAAGAGCCATAGAGAAAGCACGACGGAAGTCAACGTTGCTCAATGCTTCATGCTTCGCAGCATCAGGGTGCTTGAAGTTAACGATGAATGCCTGTGTACCTGCTGGCGGGTACCAGTAGTGGTGTTTAGGGCTAGCTGCTGCGTATGTACGATCGATATCTGGAACGAAAGAAGACGTCCAGTCCATTTCACTGTTTACAACTTTACCTAGGAATTGGTCGTTGTTCGCAATTTGTGGAACACGTAGACAGTCAACATCTAGGTTGTCTGCATCCCAGTAGTTCGGGTTTGCACACTGGATGTATAGCTGCGCTGTAAACGTATCGATTTCTGTAAATGGACCAGAACCTACCGGGTTCTCATTGGTAAACGTTGATGGATCTTTAACGTCTTTCCAGATGTGCTTAGGTACTACAGGTACTTTAGCAATCTCGTAAGGTACGTTTGAGTTTGCTTCTGTTAGTGTGAACTTAACTTGGTTGTCGTTCAGTTTTTCTACAGAAGTTACCCAAGAGTTGATACCAGATTGGTCAAGCTCTGGCTTCTCTTTTACAAGGTTGAAAGAAAAAACAACATCATCAGCAGAGAAAGTTTCTCCGTCTGACCATTTAACACCCTTGCGAATGTCGAAAACAACGCTCATCAGATCATCTGACATCTTGAAGTTTTCAGCTAGACGGAACACTGGAGTGTTACCGTGCATTTCGTTAAATACTACTAGCGGCTCATACATGAAGTCAGTTGTAGTATGTAGGTTAGTAGCACCAAGGTACGGGTTAAAGTTACGTACGAATGTAGTGTACTCTTTCGGGTGAACGGTCAGTTCACTGCGTTCTGCAGCGGTTGCTACTGATGCAAAACCTGTTGTAGCAGTTGCAATAATTGCTGTTGCTATTGCTGTTTTTTTTATATTGGCAAGCATAGCTGTTCCTTACTATTTGCTTTCATTTCACTAATGGATTGAATGTTATCTGTCGCTAAATTGTTTAGTAGATACACACTCTGGTTAAAGGCCTACCTCTTCTTCGTTGCTCCAGATTCATCGTTGATTCTGAGAAGTGGTAAGAGTGGCCTGTAGGCCTTTGGCAGTAGTAAGAAAACACCTTATCGATGAATTAATCAAACTCGTTTCCCGTCAAAAACGTTAAAAACACACAACCCCACGTCATTAACGTCAAAATAGGTTGCTTTGGTGGTTTTTCGTACGCAATTGTTAAAGTGATGTGACTCGCATTTGGTTTTGAGGTTCTTGCAGGTTGTAAGTGGCCACTAACTTTAAAGGCTTTTTATTATAATGCCTTACCCTACGTTGGTATAATTGTAGATCTCGGTCACTTGCCAGTTTTACGTTAAATTTCCCTAGAAAATTAAATCTGCCGTTCTGTTGTGACTCGCTTCTCAAACTGCAACAAAGAGTCAGATATGATTGAGAATAGAACGAAAAGTACTGACGGTTACGAGCTCACACTGTACGTAATTGGCGTGAATTCCTCCTTGTTTAAGGGCGTAAAAAAAGTGCGTTGCAAGCGATGGGATTCTACTTTTTGTGATTATTAGGCGTACAAAAAAGCCCACGCTAGGTGGGCTCCATTATTCAAAGTATCGTGATGTTGGTTCAGGGATTAACTGGTCAGTAGTTTCTGAAGTTTATCTCTTAGCATCTCAATATGGGTTCTTTCTGGCGTCTGTTCTTTACAGTGTTCCAGTATGAATTCGATTGAGCTCAGTACCGTTCGCCAGCGAGGGGTTTTCGGTAGGGTTTCTACGCGTAGGTATTTGTCTAGCGTTCGAGTTTGCAGCGTACTGCGGTCTAAGTAGACGCGCCACAAGCCACTCTTCTCGGCGAAAGCAAACTTGGTTTCACCAGTCACCGATTCCCAGTAGATGATGGCATTCGTCATCGCATCGACCAGTACCTCACGCATTAACTCTTGCTTGTTTTTACCTTCACCGGTTGCCTTGTCAGCAAGACGAGTAAATTCTCCGCCAAGCTCTTTCAGCTGCTGTAACTTATCTTTGTCGCCTTCAAAGGCATAACTAGAGAGAGCCTCAACCGCCGTTTCAAGGTTATTGATTCGGTTTGAGTTAACACCACCACCTACATTAAAGATATACATGGTGTCGAGCCCTGAGCCTTCAGGCAGCTTAAGGATGTCACTTGGTATGCGCTGACGTGTGTCATCTATATAGATATCAATGTCACCGCAGTAGTGGGCTTGTTCTACCTTAAGGTATTTAGGTGCAATGATCTCGTCAGCCATTGAGCGTTTGAGTTGCTCCTGTCCGCGTCTGAATAGCTTAGCTGCGGCTTCGTTAGCAAAGCGAATGCGTTGGTCATCACGAATACAGATGATGGCTTCAGGTGCCGATTCTAGTTGCTCTAGTAAGCGGCCTTGAGTTTCTAGCAAGTTAGCTTCAACCATCGCTCTATGTTTGAGCTCGAGTTGCAGTTGGTCGTTTTCAAGGCGTCTCTGTTCAGCTTTACTTGCTGATAGATGCGCTGTTATTCGAGCCGCTAATTCTTGTTTGTTGAACGGTTTAGACAAGTAGTCATTGGCACCCGCTTCGAAACCTCGAACACGGTCTTCTGCTTGGTTGAGGGCTGTTAGCATGATGATTGGCAACTGAGCATGGTCATACTGTTTACGCAGTGCTTCACAAACCTGATAGCCGCTCATTCCTGGCATCATGATGTCGAGTAGAAGCAGCTCTGGCTTCTCTTTCTCAATCAGTTCAATGGTTTCAGGGCCATCACATGCAGTACGTACTCGATAACCTTCTAACTTCAAGAAGCTGTCTAATACTCGCAGGTTAACCGGCTCATCATCGGCGATAACCAATAACGGGCCATCTGGGTTTTCACTGATAACACTATTTTCTTGTTGGCTGTTATCAATTAAATCAGGCGCTTGGAAGTGCGAGTAGTGACCTGATTCGTTGTAACTGTCTAACTCATCTTGAGTAGCTAGGGGCAGGGTAAAGCTAAACGTAGTGCCGAGCATTGGTTGGCTACTAACGTACAGTGAACCGCCCATTAGCTCGATCAACTGACGACTGATCGATAATCCAAGCCCTGCACCTTGGCGGTAGTTACTCGCATCTTGGCCTGCTTGAATCAATGGCTCAAAGATGTGCTCAAGGTACTCGGCCGGTATACCTTGGCCAGTATCGACAACTTGTACACGAATGTTGTCATCGATAACGCTGGCAGAGATAACAATTTTACCTTCTGAGGTGTACTTGATGGCATTGCCGACCAAGTTATACATCACTTGCTCAAGTCGTTGAGGATCCGATGAAACCAGACCTAAATCACTTGGGACTTGGTTAATAATACGGATTGGCTTATTGCCCAATAGGTGATGAGACAACTCTAGGACCAAGCTGGTGGCTGCCGACAAATCAACGGCTGATTTCTTAATATCTAAGCTGCCATAGCGCATCTTGTGATAATCAAGCAGATCATCAACCAAGGTCGCCAATCTCTGACCGCTATTGATGATGATATCCAACTGATATTTCTGATTAGCAGGAATAGGGCCGTTAGCTCCAGATATCAACGCTTCAGCGATACCCACCATGCCATGCAGTGGTGTTCTCAATTCATGTGAAGTAGTCGCTAAGAACTCATCTTTGAGTTTATTTGCCAGTTGTAACTCTTCGTTTTGCTTTTGAATGGTCTTAAGGTTGTCCTCAAGCTCATCGTTTTGGCTTTTGATGAGCTGCATTTTTTCACGAATAGATCGCTGCATTCTTTCGAAGCTCACCGCGAGTCGGCCTATCTCATCTTTGCGCTCGGTATTGATCATGGTTTCATCGAGATCACCCGCCGATACTTTTTCGGCAGCCCACGTCAGTTTAAGCAGTGGGGATGTGATGAAGTTAGACAGATAGTGCGATGCAACGACTACCAGAATGATCGCCGTTAGCATCACGATCAGGAAGATCTTTTCTAACTGATGAATACGGGCAAACGCCTCTTTCTCTGGCAGCTCTACGACAAGAGCCCATGTTGCGTATTTCAGCTCAATTGGCGTATATGCCGCGATGATCGCTTGATCTAGGGTGTTGTCGAAGGTGCCAACCGCTGTTTCGCCAGCCAATGCTTTATCGACAACATCTAGGCTCAAGTTGATAGATTCTTGTGAATGAGCAAGGCTACGCGGCAGGTGATCATCACCTACAAGCAGCGTTTGAATATTCGAACTCTTGTTGAGATCCGCAATCAACTTAGTAATGCCGTTGATTGGTAGCCTAAACATCGCGTAACTGTGTAGGTAGCCTTGTTGAACGATAGGTGCGCCTAGCCATGCGGTCTGTTTGCCATTCTCGTCTTTAAAGTCAGAAACGATAACCGGCGTGTAATCTTCGTTAGATTTGCGTCGGTCGGTTACGTCTTTGGCTAGCCGTTGAAAGGTAATACCTAGGTTGGAGTCCTTGTATTTTCCTGTCAGCAGATTGGTGCCGTAATCGTCATTTTTAAAGACGGAATAAGCGACGTTACCGTTGATATCAACTAAGAGAATATCGTCAAAATCAGAGCGTTTAAGCAGTTCTAGGTAAGCATTATGGTAGCGCTTGTGGAGCAGGCGATAACGCTCGCTGCCAATAAAGCTGCTGGATTCAGGGAGGATCGACGTTTTGATTTGATCGCCAGAGCCTTGAATATAGCGCTGCTGTGCATTACTGCGTGCCTCGTCAATATCTAACCCCAATCGTTGAAATGCATTGATCAAACCATAAAATCGCCCGCCACTGGCATTGGCCAATTCTGAGCGAACAAAGCCCATCACTTGGGATTCTTGAGCTTGTAGGTAATCGACAATTTGCTGCTGCTTAGTATCACGAACCGAAACAAGGTGTGAGGTGCTTTGTTCCTGGAGATCCTGACTGTGCGATTGGAGGAAAAATATCGCGATAAGTGTCACAGGGGTAATACTGAGGACAAGAAATGCCAGCATTAGGGTATTTTGAAGGCGCTTAAACTTCTGCTTACGATAGAATCTAAACATAAATTGGGTACTACTTTCCTTTGATGTACTGCTAAAAGGGGCGAAAACAAGTACAGAGAATAGAATTAACGGGTTCCAATTTAACGAAATTAACGAGTTTTTTTACTTTGACAAGTAAGTGGTATTTAAAGCGTGTGCAAAAGCTCATTTTTATAGAGTTTTGACAAAAATATGAACAGACAGCGCAGATAATGACCCTGCGCTGTGCTAGAGAGGTTATTTGTTTGCGTGATAGATCGCGAATTTAGTGGTCTTATTTAGAGTCGAGCATTTTCCAAACGCTTGTTCAATAATTGGAATGTATTTTAAGAAACTATTCGCAACAATAATCATCTCACCAGAACGCTTCAAATGCTTAGGAGCCTGAGAAAGTAAGGTCTCAGTCGCGTTGTAACTAGTGTCTAAACCTGAATGGAATGGTGGGTTACTGATGATGAACTGGTAGTCTTGTGCGGTATCAGAATAGACATCTGAAGCGAATACTTTACCCGTTAAACCATTCGCTTCTAGCGTTGCTTGGCTTGATGCCACGGCAAATGCACTGATGTCGCACATTTCTAGCTCGATATCAGGATTACGAGATGCCATGACCGCGCCTAAGACGCCTGCACCACAACCAAAATCCAGTACCTTGCCTTTTAGTTTTGGCAGAGTATCCAACAGAAGTTGGCTACCGACATCGAATTGACCGTGACTGAAGACGCCAGGAAGGCTTTTTACCGTCAGAGGTTGTTCATCAATGTTAACCGTGTAGGTCTTAAACCAGTCTTGCAGGTTGAACGCTTGTGGTTGATCGAAGCATTGACCCCAGTAGAAAGAGCAACGACGCGCTGAATCGTATTTAACAACTTTGCCGTAAGGAGCAAACATCTTCTCGATGCTTTTCACGCCTGAACGGTTTTCACCAACCACGACGATCTCGGTATCTTTACCTAGCTTGGCAAATAGCATCGCCAACAGAAATTCCGCTTCTGCTTTGGCTTTTGGCCAGTACAGCATCACTAAGTCGGCTTTGGTCTCTTCGGTAAACTCAGCCCCGTAAAAACGTTGGATGGTGTTGCAACCCTCCAGTTGACGGTAGTAGCTGTAATTAGAAGTAAACACAGAGACAGATTCACAATGCTTCGCTAACTCAACAGGGAACAAGTCTTCTGCCTCACCGGCAACTAAAACATGTTTGCCTTCAAAGTAGGCGAGTTGGCGTTGAGCAATCTGGCTTGGGGCAATATAAGCTGACATAGGACACTCTGTTGAATCGTTAGCAAAAAATGAGGGCGGATTTTCGCATAATCCGCCCAAAGCTTGAAGTGTTTAATACTCGTTCGCCAATCAAGTTGACGTCAAGTTCGTTAACTCTTGTCTTGCTGGTTTAAAAAGTCCTTAAACTCTTCATCGTAGATGTTGAATAGGACAATGGTAATCGCAAAAATCAATGGTCCGTAGATAAGACCAATTAGGCCAAACAGTTGAATACCACCCAATAGTGAGAAGAAGATCATCAGGGTATTCATGCCTGCACTGCCTTGCATCAGCAGCGGACGTAGCAGGTTATCAATTGAACCAACAATCGCTACACAGTAAACCGTTAGGAAAATCGCCCACGTGGTATCACCAGTTAGGAACAAGTAGGTTGCTGCTGGGATCCAGATTAATGCAGTACCCACTACTGGGATGAAAGAGGCAAAGCCCATCATTGTGCCCCAGAATAGACCTGGGAAACCAGCAATCCACATACCTAAACCGCCGGCAAAACCTTGTGCGATTGCGGTTAAGAATGAGCCCATTACTGCTGATTTAGATACTTGCTCTATCTCTGTTAGAAGTTTGTCTTCTTGGCTACGAGACAGCGGCAGAATATGACGAACCACACTGATGATTTTGTCGTGATCTCTTAATAAGAAGAACAAAACGAACAACATCAAGAAGAAATCCATCAAGAAATTGGTCGCGTCACCTAAGATTTTCGCACTGATACCAACTAGCTTAGAACCAAAGCTGGTCGCAAACTCACCGACTTTTTGTGCGATGGCTTGGGGCTCAATGTTGTCGAAAGGCAGGTAGTTATTCACAAATGACAGCGCTTTGACCACTAACGGGTGAGCAAACAGAGTCTGAATGCCACCGTGGGTCACCCATTGGTAAGTATTCTGAGAGAACAGAGAACCTTGCTGAACAATTGCTGCGAATACTGCCAATAAAGGGATAACAATAATGAAAGTCAGAATCACACAAGACAGCAGAGAGACGATGTTTTCTTTATTCGGGAGCTTTTTTTCAAGCCACTCATGGATTGGGAACATCAATAGTGAAATGATAAAGGCCATCACGATAGAGTTAACGTATGGCTCGATAAGCAAGTAACAAGCATAAGCCGCCGCGAGTAGGGCAATGATGATCACCCAGTGGCTGGAATTGATTTTGAGTTTTTCTGACACGGTAATGGTCTCTATATTTGCGTTCTGAGTTTATAATGGCTGCAAAACAGAGAGTTAGCAATGAGGAGTTTTGATAATGGGATGCTGTAATAAAGATAAGAAATGCCAAGACGAAGAACAGCAAACAAAAAAAGAGATCCCTTGGTTCAGAATGTTCCTTGGTACCTTGATGTTGTTGGTTTTCCTTTTCTGGGAACGTTAATGCTTTTGGTTCAGCTTTAGCCTTAGTCGACGGCTAAATAAGCTGTCATATTTGTGGCTGGTGAGCGCGATATATAAAAAAGGGCTGCATTTAATGCAGCCCTAAATTCAATCGGTTAGCGACTTATAAAGTGCTTTCGATTATTTGCTTTCAGCAGCAATGATCGCAAGAGAGCGGTCAGCAGCTTCTAGTGTTGCATCAAGTTCTTTTGAACCATGAGCAAGAGAAGTAAAGCTTGCTTCGAATGCTGAAGGTGCAAGGTAAACACCGTGATCTAACATTAGGTGGAAGAAGCGCTTGAAGCGTTCTACATCACACTTAGTTACATCTTCGTAGCACGTCACAGTTTCTTGGTCAGTGAAGAAGAAACCAAACATACCGCCAACTTGATGAACTAGCATCGGGATGCCGTGCTTGTCAGCAAGTTGCTTGAAGCCTTTTGCCAACTGCTTAGTTTTTGAAGCTAGACGCTTTTCGTTGCCTTCTTCTCGTAGAAGGTTCAAACATGCGTAGCCAGCAGCCATTGCAACAGGGTTACCTGAAAGCGTACCCGCTTGGTAAACAGGGCCAGTTGGTGCGATGTATTGCATCACGTCTTTACGACCACCGAAAGCACCGACAGGCATGCCGCCGCCAATCACTTTACCAAGACACGTTAGGTCTGGCTTGATGTTGTAGTAAGCCTGAGCACAACCTTCAGCAACGCGGAAACCTGTCATTACTTCATCAAAGATTAGCAATGCACCTTCTTGATCACAGATTTCACGTAGACCTTCGTGGAAGCCTTCTACAGGAGGGATACAGTTCATGTTACCCGCTACTGGCTCAACGATGATACAAGCGATCTCGCCTTTGTTTGCTGCGAAGATTTCACGTACTGAATCTAGATTGTTGAAGGTTGCCGTTAATGTCAGCTTAGCAAAGTCAGCCGGTACACCAGGAGAGCTTGGTTGACCTAAAGTCAGTGCGCCGGAACCAGCTTTTACCAGTAGACTGTCTGCGTGGCCGTGGTAGCAGCCTTCAAACTTAAGAATTTTGTCACGACCAGTGAAGCCACGAGCTAGACGAATCGCGCTCATTGTTGCTTCTGTACCTGAGCTCACCATACGTAGCTGTTCCATTGATGGAACCATCTCAGATACCAGTTCAGCCATTTTGATTTCAGTTTCGGTTGGAGCACCGAAGCTAAGGCCGCGTTGAGCTGCTGCAATAACTGCGTCACGAATAACCGCGTGGTTGTGACCAAGGATCATTGGACCCCAAGAGCCAACGTAATCGATATACGCTTTACCATCAGCATCAAAAATAAGTGGGCCATCAGCGCGTTCAACGAAGATTGGAGAACCACCTACGCCATTGAATGCACGAACTGGAGAGTTTACGCCACCAGGAATGGTTTGCTGTGCTTTTTCGTACAGCTCTGCTGATTTGGTCATTGATATATCCTCTTTTGACTGTCGGACCAATTGGCACGCATTGTACCTATCCCTAATCCAACTAGGAATGCTTTCGCCCAGATAATCACCCGAATCTGGTTGTTTTGTGTGGTTACACGTTTTAATTGTTAGATATTGGCGAGTTTACAGCAGTAAAAGGACCGATCCTGTGGTGAATACTTGAACGTTTCAGTCAGGTATTAGATAATCACCGGAATATAAGAAAATACTCAACAACTATGGTCTCGAATTAGATTTGTATCATGTTGTTTTTGACACAGGTAAGAGAGGTTGTCGTGAGCGAAGTAAATATCCCATTGTCTTTTTCTGATGCAGCAGCTACCCGCGTACAAACGCTAATTGCTGAAGAAGAAAACCCAGAACTAAAACTGCGTGTATACATTACAGGTGGTGGTTGTAGCGGTTTCCAATACGGCTTCACATTTGATGAAAAAGTAAATGATGGCGACACTACAATTGTAAACAGCGGTGTAACGCTGGTTGTTGATCCAATGAGCCTACAGTACCTAATGGGCGGCATGGTTGATTACACTGAAGGCCTAGAAGGCGCACGCTTCTTTGTGAACAACCCGAACGCTACAACAACATGTGGTTGTGGCGCATCATTCAGCGTATAGCATGAGTTGAAAATAGCTTGAGATCAAAGCTGTATTAGATACATTTCAAACGCCGAACTTATGTTCGGCGTTTTTGTTTTTACTTAGTAACTTATTACTTTTCAAAGCATTCCTCTCATTTTTAGTACACGGCATATTTTTTAAACTGTCGATAGCGTCCAACTTCGTTGAGGATTGGTCTGTTAAGGTTACCTTTGTGCATAAGGAAGTTGCACATCACGCTATTAAGCCAACTAGCGCGCCTGAATGACATCGGACAAAAGGATTTGTTATGCCCACTCTATTTTCTAACTCACCACTTTTTCAGAAATTGAAGCAGCCGTGGCTGGTTTCTCTGACTCTAGTCGTGTTGTTGTCGATCTGGCTTGGTTTAGGCGTAGGGCAAGCAGAAGAGTCGCCTGAGAAAAAAGCAACAGAAATTCCGTTGGCTAAGGTTTCCTTTCAAACCTTCACCTCATCACCGACCTTTAAAACGATTGATCTCTATGGAAGAACTGCGCCCGATAGGCATGCTCGTCTAGGTGCAGAAGTCGCGGGCAAGATTGTCAGATTGAACGTTGTTAAGGGGGATATGGTTAAAGCAGGACAAGCCATTGCCCAGATAGATAAGGGTGATTTAGAGATTCAACTAGAGCGAGCCTCGGCTTTATATCGCTTGAAGCAGAAAGAGTTCAAAGCGGCGCAGTCACTGAAGAAAAGAGGACTGCAAGGCGAAATCGCCTACACCACCGCAGAGGCTTCACTAACGGAAGCAAAGGCCATGAAGCGCAATGCGGAATTGGCTTTAAAGAACACTGTGATTACTTCGCCTTTTTCGGGTGTGGTTCAAGACTTGATGGTTGAGCTTGGTGACTTTGTTGGGGTTGGCGATCCGGTCGCGGGAGTGATTGACCTCGATCCTCTGGTCATCGAAGCCGATGTCAGTGAACGTCATATCCAGCATTTGTTAGTTAATCAGTCTGCCTTGGTTCGCTTGTTGGGAAGAGAAGAAGCGGAAGGCCGCTTACGTTATGTTTCTCGAATCTCTTCTGCTTCTACTAATACTTTTCCAATCGAGATTGAAATCGATAACTCCAAAGGCCTATTACCTGCAGGTGTCAGTGCCGAAGTAAAACTCAACCTAGAAACAAGAGACGCAATCAAGATAACACCGGCGATGCTGGCATTGGATGAGGCGGGTAACCTCGGGGTCAAAACCTTGGTTTCAGTCGATGACTCACCAACGGTGAAGTTTGTAGGCATTCAGCTAGTAAAGGCCGAACAAGATGGAGTGTGGCTCACGGGGCTAGGTCAACGCGTCGATATCATCACAGTAGGCCAAGGGTTTGTGCGTGATGGTGATTCGGTGATTGCTGTTGAGCAAGTCGCTGAACTCTCTAACGTAACCGCAGAGTAGGAGATAACCGATGTATTCAATTATTGATGCAGCCTTGTCTCGTGCTCGAACAATGCTCTCCCTTTTAGCGTTAATCCTTGTAGCCGGTGTCGTCACCTATATCACTATACCTAAGGAATCGAGCCCAGACATTACCATCCCAATTATCTATGTTTCGGTCGGGCACCAAGGGATCTCGCCAACGGATGCAGAACGTTTATTGGTTCGACCTATTGAGCAAGAGCTGAGGTCGATTGAAGGCGTAAAAGAGATGACAGCAACCGCAGCAGAAGGGCATGCCTCTGTTGTGTTGGAGTTTAATGTTGGCGTCGATCTCACCAAAGCAATGGCCGATGTGCGTGACGCGGTTGATCTGGCTAAACCAAAACTACCAGAAGACAGTGACGAACCGACCGTAAATGAGGTGACGCTGGCTTCTGAGCAACCTGTTTTGTCTGTTGTGCTATTCGGTACCGTTCCTGAGCGCACCATAGTGCAAATTGCCCGAGAGCTTGGAGACAAATTAGAAAGCTATCGCCAAATCCTTGAAGTCGATATTGCGGGCGATCGCGCTGACATCGTCGAGATCATTGTCGATCCGTTATTGATGGAGAGCTACAGCTTAGATCAAGCGGATATCTATAATCTGATCGCTCTGAACAATCGAGTGGTGGCCGCAGGTTTTGTTGATACTGGCTACGGACGTTTTTCTGTCAAAGTCCCTTCGGTATTTAACTCCTTAAAAGACGTGCTTGAGTTGCCTATTAAAGTGGATGGCAAGCAGGTGGTCACTTTTGGCGATGTCGCTACGGTTCGTCGAGCGTTTCGAGATCCTGAAAGTTTTGCTCGTTTAGATGGCAAATCTGCGGTGGTGTTGGATATCAAGAAGCGTGCAGGTGAGAACATCATCGAAACCGTTGAGCTAGTCAAAGCGGTAATGGCTGGTGCTCAGCAGCAAGCGGAATGGCCAAATAACCTGTTGGTCAAATACACCTGGGATGAATCTAAAGATGTGAAGATCATGCTTAATGATCTGCAAAACAATATCTTATCCGCCATTATTCTGGTGGTGATCGTTATCATCGCCATTCTTGGTGTGCGTACCGCTTTGTTAGTGGGTATTTCCATTCCAGGCTCATTCCTAACCGGGTTATTGGTTCTTTCGGTGTTTGGCTTAACCGTCAACATCGTAGTGCTGTTCTCTCTGATTATGGCGGTGGGGATGCTAGTAGACGGTGCGATTGTGGTGACCGAATTTGCAGACAGGCGAATGCAAGAGGGTGAAGGGCGCAAAGCCGCTTACCGAGATGCAGCGAAACGGATGGCGTGGCCGATAACCGCATCGACTGCCACAACCTTAGCCGCATTTGCCCCGTTACTGTTTTGGCCTGATGTGACGGGCGAATTTATGAAGTTCTTACCACTAACTCTGATCGCGACTTTAACTGCATCATTGATCATGGCGTTGTTGTTTGTGCCCGTGCTGGGCGGTTTGATTGGCAAACCTCAATACGTATCGTCTAAAAGCCAAGCTCGAATGGTCGCACTGCATAATGGTGACTTTTCACAGGCTACTGGTTTAACCAAGGCTTACTACCACACGCTTTCTTTAGCGATTAAACACCCCTTTAAGATTTTGTTCAGTGCGGCACTGCTCGCGGTTGCAGTTGGTTTTACTTATTCAAAAGCGGGTCTAGGTGCAGAGTTCTTCCCAGAAGTTGATCCGCCATTCTTTAATGTCAAAGTTCGCTCGCATGGGGATCTGTCTATCCAAGAAAAGGATGACATCATGCGTGATATTGAACTGATGATGCTCAATCATGATGAGTTCGATACCGTTTACACGCGTACTGGTGGTGACGACCAGATTGGTTTGATCTCAATTACGCCTGTTGACTGGCAATATCGACGCAGCGTTAAGGCGATTATTGATGAGTTGAAGGTACAAACCGATCAATACGCTGGTGTTGAGATTGAATATAAGTTCCCTGATGCTGGGCCTCCGGTTGAAAATGACTTAGTGATTGAGCTGTCGGCAAGAACTCCAGAGCAGCTCAATCAGGCTGCAAAAATTGTGAGAGGTTGGGCTGATGGAAATAAAGCACTGACCAATATCAGCGATACTGCGAGTAAAGATGGCATCGATTGGAAGGTGGATATTCGCCGCGACGATGCTGCGCGTTTTGCAGCTGATGCGACCTTAGTGGGTAATACCGTTCAATTCGTGACTAATGGTCTCAAGATTGGTGATTATCTGCCCGATGACTCTTCAGAAGAGGTCGATATCTTGGTGCGCTACCCTAATGATAAGCGTGATATCGGGCGCTTCGACCAGCTTAGGGTGAAAACGCCAGCAGGTTTAGTACCTATTACTAATTTCGCTCAGATCGTTCCCGACCATAAGCAAGACACCATTAAACGCCTTGATGGCAAGCGTGTGGTGAACATCATGGCGGATATGGAAGAAGGGTATAACCTTGCTCTCGAACTACCAAAGATCGAACAAGCATTGAGTGAGCTAGGGCTGCCGAGTAGCGTGGAATTTCGCATCCGTGGTCAAAACGAAGAACAAGAAAACTCGTCAGCCTTTTTACAAAGTGCTTTCTTGGTTGCTTTGGCGATAATGGCTTTGATTCTGATTACTCAGTTCAATAGCTTCTATCAAGCGTTTTTGATTCTGAGTGCTGTATTGTTTTCGACCGTTGGCGTGTTCGTTGGCTTACTGATCTTCCAACGTCCGTTTGGCATTGTGATGTCGGGAATTGGGGTAATAGCGCTCGCCGGCATAGTCGTGAACAACAACATCGTGTTGATTGATACTTATAATCGGCTCATCAAAAGAGGCTTGGACAAGCGAGATGCGATTCTAAGAACCGGAGTTCAGCGTTTAAGGCCAGTAATGCTCACGACGGTTACGACTATCTTAGGTTTAATGCCGATGGTGTTAGAGATGAACATCGACCTGATTAATCAAAAGATAGAGTTTGGCGCGCCAAGTACACAATGGTGGTCACAGCTTGCGACCGCTATTGCTGGTGGTTTGGCGTTTGCCACGGTGCTGACTTTAGTATTAACCCCTTGTTTGTTAATGCTTGGACGGAACAACAAACCTGAAAAACAGTAGCTAGTTGTGGTATGTGAGCATAAAAAAGAGCGCCTTGGTGGGCGCTCTTTTCGTTGGTTTATATGGCTATTAATCTAATTGGTCGCTAGTAGCCTAATTAGTCGCTAGCAACTGGCCGTATCGCTCTAGGTTACTCAGTCGAATCTCTGAGTTCGCAATAAATGTTGCTTTTGCTTTACCGGTTAACGACTTAGATTGAGGCAATTTCACGGTACGCGCATTTTTATGTACGCCATTAACCAAGAATTCATAGTGTAAGTGCGGGCCAGTCACACGGCCTGTACCGCCCAAAGTACCAATGGTTTGGCCTTGTTTTACGCGCTGACCAGTTTTCACCATACGTCGTTTCATGTGCAGGTATTTGGTGATGTAGGTGTTGCTGTGGCGGATGAACACGTAGTTACCATTGAATTGGTTGTAACCGGATTTCTGAACGATACCGTCACCAGCCGCCCAGATAGGCGTGCCAACAGGGGCTGCGTAGTCAGTGCCGCGGTGAGCTCGAACCTTACCGGTTACTGGGTGTCTCCTGGTAGGATTAAAGTTTGATGTTACGCGACGAAAATCAATTGGTGAGCGCAAGAACGCTTTCTTCATTGCTCGACCATTTTCATCGAAGTAGTTGCCGCTCTTATCATCCAATACCGCGGTAAATGAATCGCCTTGGTTTTTGAATACGGCTGCCATGATCTTACCGCGACCAACCACTTCACCTTCAACCACTTTCTCTTGGTATAAGATTTTGAAGCTGTCGTTCTTACGAATATCTAACGCAAAGTCGATATCCCAACCGAAGATGCCCGCCAGTTCCATAATTTGGTTTGCGGTTAAACCTGCGCTTACGCCAGCGTTCCAGAAGTTAGAGGTGATGTTGGCTTCGGCATAATTGTATTGATAGGCCACTTCTTTTTTGTCGAAACTTGATGAGAAAGAATCGCCAGACTTAGTGATCTTGAAGCTTTCAAATGCACTAAGTTGTCGTTTTAACTGAATAAGGTCGTTGTTTTCATCGAAGCCGAACTGCAAGACATCGCCAGGTCTTAGATTAGACAGCTGCTTCTTAATATCATCATTGGTATTGAGTAGCGTGATCAGCAGGCGGTATGAGAGGCCAATACGTTCAAATAAAACAGAGGTGCTTTCGCCAGAGCGAACGGTGTATTTCTCCCAATTGAGCACTGCCGTCGGTGGAGCGTCACTTGAGCTAATAAGCGCAGAGGCATTGATAGTCAGTGGGTAATGTTTTCCCACAACTAAAGCGCCCGAATCGTCACGCAAACTGTTGACGTCGGGGAGTAAGAAAATCGCGACGAAAATTATGGCACTAAAAAATGCGATAAAAGCCCGGTGCAAAATAGGAAGGCGTGCAAAAATAGACAACATGTTCCGGTTCGTTCTGTAAATATTATGAAAATCGACGACGGAATAGTGTAACTGGTTTCAAAATACATCGCTATTCAAGTAAGATGTCTAATTAATGTATTTTTGCCAAATCTGTGGGAGTGAACAAGAATGGCGAGTATTGAAGCTGCACTAGCCGAGATCAAACGTGGCGTAGAAGAACTGATTCCAGAAGACGAACTGATTGCAAAACTAAAAGAAGGTCGTCCTTTACGCATTAAGCTGGGTGCCGATCCAACAGCTCCAGATATCCACCTAGGCCATACGGTTATCTTTAACAAGCTTCGTGCTTTCCAAGAGCTTGGTCATGAAGTGACATTCCTTATCGGTGATTTCACTGCAATGGTTGGTGACCCATCAGGTAAAAACTCAACACGTCCACCGCTAAGCCGCGAAGACGTATTGAAGAATGCTGAAACTTACAAAGAGCAAGTATTCAAGATTCTAGATCCTGCGAAGACGCAAATTCGTTTCAACTCTGAATGGCTATCTGAGCTTGGCGCTGAAGGCATGATTCGTCTTGCTTCTAACCAAACTGTTGCTCGTATGCTTGAGCGTGATGACTTCAAAAAGCGTTATGCTGGTGGTCAACCGATCGCAATCCACGAATTCATGTACCCACTTCTACAAGGTCACGACTCTGTTGCACTAGAGAGCGACGTTGAGCTTGGCGGTACTGACCAGAAGTTTAACCTTCTAATGGGTCGTGAACTGCAAAAAGCGGCAGGTCAGAAACCACAAGCGGTACTGATGATGCCACTACTTGTTGGTCTAGACGGCGTTAAGAAGATGTCTAAGTCTGCGCATAACTACATCGGTATTAGCGAAGCACCAAGCGAGATGTTTGGTAAGATCATGTCTATCTCTGACGATCTAATGTGGAGCTACTACGAGCTGCTGTCTTTCCGTCCTCTTGAAGAAGTTGCGGAACTGAAAGCTGGCGTTGATGCAGGTAAGAACCCGCGTGACGTTAAAGTGCTTCTTGCTAAAGAGATCATCGCTCGTTTCCACAGTGAAGCAGATGCTGAAGCCGCTGAGCAAGAGTTCGTTAACCGTTTTGCTAAGAACCAAGTTCCTGATGAAATGCCGGAGTTTGAATTCGAAGCAGGCCTGCCAATTGCGAACGTTCTAAAAGAAGCGGGTCTTGTAAACTCGACTTCTGATGCGATGCGTATGATCAAGCAAGGCGCTGCTAAGCTTGAAGGCGAGAAGATTGAAGACAGCAAATTCGTGCCTGAAGCAGGTACTGCCGTTTACCAAGTAGGTAAGCGTAAGTTTGCTCGTATTACTATTAAGTAATAATGCACATCAATAATTGAACCAAAGGCATCCACGGATGCCTTTTTTATTGACTTAAAATTGACGAAACTTTGAAACGCCTATTGCTACACTATGCGCGCTGTCAAATTGACAGTAATTCTGGAGATTTTTATGAACAATACCGACCATCCTCCTAGTTTGAATGGAGAAGAATAACCTGTCTCGGTATTGATCTATTGTCCTGCCGTTCAGGTAGGGTATCTTTGTTTTCCCCCGCATTCTTTTCCACACACTAGATTCTAACAAGTAGACACACCAGTGCTTTAAGCTCTTGGTGCGCTCAGTTATATGCTTTATGTATCGAGTTCTACGCTCTTGGTGTACACCGCTTTATGTTTGTGAAGTACTTACTGTAGGCTACTTGTTTTGATGGTCGTTACCTTTGCCAATCGGGAGATTCGCCATGACGGTAATGAACAACACTTTTTTATCTATTGAAGCTCTGTACTCAGAGCAAGACATCCAAGCTGTATCGAATGCATTTCAACAGTACGGACGTGAACAACAAATTAATCTTTTGAATCGAATGCCGCTCGAAGATGCGGTGCTAGTGCTGGGGCAATGCTCTTTGAGTACGATTCAGACTTTACTTAGTGAGTTAGAAGAGCAGGGCTTTGAGAAGCGCTCTCGACATCTAGCTCACCAACTAGGGCTGATCTACTCAGAGGTAGAACCTCAGCAAGGCTATCTTTCTACAGGTGTCATGAGCCACGTTAGGCAGCGTATCGGTTGGATTATTGCGTTAGCACTATTGGGAATCGTCTCAGGGCTTATCATTGCTCAGTATGAAGACATTCTCAGTCAGTTGGTACTTTTGGCAATCTACATGCCGGTAATTGCTGCTGCTGGTGGTAACACCGGAACACAAGCCGCGACTTTGGTGATTAGAGCCTTAGCCACAGGTGAGTTGAAAAAACGCCAATGGGCTAACGTTCTGTGGAAAGAGTTTAGAGTTGCAATTTGTCTAGCTCTAGCGATTGCCGTAGTGATGATTGGGCGTATTTTACTATTCAGTGAAAACCAATCGACAGGTGGCTATGACATCAACATGATTGCGTTAGCGATTGCGGTAGCGCTATTCATTCAGGTGACCATATCAACTGTGCTCGGCGGCGGATTACCGATAGTTGCTAGGTTATTTAAGCTTGATCCAGCGGTGTTAGTAAGTCCAGTACTTGCATCGATAGTGGATATCTCAGGAATGTGGATCTACTTCACTGTGGTGAACTCATTTTTAGGAATTGCTTAGCTCTTATAAAAATGGGCACCTATAAAAATAGTTAAATACATCTGAGAAATAAAAATGGCGCTGAAGATTTAAGGTCTTCAGCGCCATTTTTATTGTTTGAGTAGAAGTTTACACAGAGCTAAGCATTACTTAGATTTGCTTTGTGTTTGACTGAACTCGACCACATCTTTGTAGAAAGCACGCTCAAACTGGGTGATAGGGGCTTCCACTGGTTTGTCTGGATCTTGTTCTTCAGGGAAGTAATCACGGACAAATTGTACAAACAGAGAGTTTGGTTTTCCCGCTTTATCTAATCCGTATCCCGCCATGTTGTAACTGCCGTATAGAGAACCACTTTTTGCGATAATGTTGCCTTGAATCGGCGCTTTTCTCATGCTTTGTCGGTATTTGAGCGTTCCATCAGTGCCAGATGTAGGCATAGCCTCAATCAGGTTGAGCTGTTGATCGTTTTCCCAGATATAACGAAGCACCTGTGCCATGGTTTGCGACCTCATTCGGTTATTTCTGGATAGCCCTGAACCATCGACGAGCTGCGCCTTGCTGAGGTCAATATTAGCCTTGGTCAGCAGTATCTGTTTTATTGCTTCAGTGCCGTTATTGAAGCTGCCCGGTTGAACATAAAATGTTGCTCCTAGCGTTTTAGTTAGATTATCTGCGATAAGGTTATCTGACTTCTTGAGCATGATATCGAGCAGTTCAGGAAGCTTTTCTGAGTTGTGACTAGCGACTAACGTGGTTTTGTCTGCTTGCGCTTTTTTACCAATAATCACATCACCTTTTACTTCTATTTTCAGTTCTTTGAGAAGCGATGTAACGACTTGATAGGTGTAAAGTTCTGGATTTTGAATCGCGAACTTGAGTGGCAGTGGCTTTTTACGCTCAACCAAGCAACCAGAGAGCTTGTAAGCGTTATCTGGTGTCGTGATGAGCTCCAAGTCGCATTGTGTTGCCTTCTGCCCAGAGCGAGTTACCGTGGCAGCGGTGGTCGTCACGTCTATCGGATAGTGAGCGGGAATATAAACGCGTGTCGCACCATTATCTTTTGTATAAATAGAGGCTTGTGCGCAGTTGCTGTCTAAGGTCATTGTACTAGAAGGCGCGCTGTAACAAACGCCTAGAATGTCCCAAGGCCACCCCACCGCTCGCTGATAGCCCGTAAAAGTCGAGTTATCGAGGTATAAGTTGCCTTTGATGGTTCTTGATTGAGACTTAGCGTATTGAGCCAAAAGGCTTTTAAGCTGTTCTCGTTGCAGCGTTGGGTCGCCACTAAATGAAATGATAGAGTCATTACCAGAACGAACAATGCTGGTCGTGTAGTGAAAGTCATCCCCTAACTCCAACTTAGCCGCCAAAGCTGTCACCAGCTTCAAAGTACTGGCGGGTGGATAGAAGCCATCACTATTGGAATTCAGTTTGTTTGAATCGCCTTTCAGGGATTCCAAAATTACACTGGTGCTACTGCCATCAGGCAGTTTATCTAGAGGGGGGTAAGCGAAAGCGTTAACTGAGAAAGCGCTAATGGAAAAACTACATACCAGTAGTGTGGATAGAAGGCGCATAGAAGATTTCTTGGATGGCTGATGTTTTCAGTATACAGATATAAAAAACGCCCGCTAGATAGCGGGCGTTTTGATTCTCAATTAACTAATTAATCAATTAGATAATCAGAATTAGAAGTCGTAACGTAGACCTAGAGCTAGCTCGTCTTCAGCGTCTGCTTTAGATGCAGTACCGTTACCCAAACCTACAGTGCCAATTGTGTCATTTTCACTGATTAGGTTGAAGTTGTACGAGATGTACGTACGGAAGTTCGGCTTGAAGTAGTAAGTCGCATCGATTGCAACGTTGTCAGCTGAAGTTTCACCGTCAGTTTCTGCGTTGTTGTACGTTAGTGTGAATGCAGTTTTTTCTAGTGTGTATGCTGCTGCGAATTCGTAACCAGTGTAATCACCGTTATCTTTCGCTAGCTCACCGTCTGTGAACGTACCAGCAAAGTATAGAGCTTCAGTGCGGTAAGAAGCCGCTAGCATGTATTCGTTTTGCTCGTCTTGATCAGCGTAACCAGCACCTAGCTTAAAGCCAGAGTCGCCGATTGAGTAGATACCAGATAGAGAGTAGCCATCTTCGTTGTTGTCAGTGAAGTCGCCTGCTGCAGTTTCAGAACGGTCAGCGAAACGGTAGCTTGCTTTAACTGCTAGGTCTTGGAATTCACCTTTGTAAGAAAGCATGTTGTCTGTACGGTCAGCCGCTGCAATTTTGTATGCCGCTGAGTTACCGTGGTAAGACATGATATCGGTAAAGTCTGTGATAACGCCTAGCGCACCGTCGTTTTTACCGTAAGTTACTTCACCGAATGTACCGCCGATACCAGCGTATGTGTAACGGTGATCGATAGAATCAGCATCGCCTTCGTAGTCGTTTGCGTTGTATTCTGCTTCGTAGAAACCAACGCCGTATAGGCCGTCTTGGATTTCAACTTTACCTAGGAAGTTAAGACGTACACGAGTGTTGTCTTGTGCTTTGCCATCTTTTAGAGATAGGCGAGCTTCCGCACGACCACCGATTTCTAGAGAAGTGCCGTTTGAGCTGTATACAGAAGTACCGGCAATATCACCAGCTTGTTTACCGTCGGCTGCCACTGCGTTAGTAGCAAGAGCTGCAGCAGATACAGCAAGCGCGATCATAGTCTTGTTCATGTTATTATTTCCTAATTACTGTCCATAGAAGTTTTATTAAGGATTTGAACCCTTTTGTGTATTGCCTGTATTAATCAGGCTTCATAATCATGATTAGAACAGAAGTCTGAAAATGCCAGTGCAATCCATGGGTTACTTTTTACCTCTAAAGTTCCATGGTCAGTTAGTAAAATGATATAAAACTAAAAAATGAACACTGTTTTATTATATCTTTTTTGTTTAAGTGGTTGTTTTTGAGTGTATTTTATAAGAGTGTGATCTGTGTTTATTTTGTTTGTTTTTTGTTTTTTTAGGTATTTAGCTCTCCACTTATTGATGGGGAGGTTATTATTCATTTTTGTGATGTCTGTAATTTAGACCTAGATAAAGCTTTTATAACGCAAAGTGGAATAAAGGTGATTTAGCCATAAAGTTTGTTTACACTAAGCCAAATCGTTTTGTTTCTATCACCCAATAAATACGTTGGGTGTATTTATGTTGGCCAAAGAAAGCTTTGGCATAGAGGTAAAAAATGGAAAAGGTTCCAATGACAGTACGTGGCGCTCAGCAGCTACGTGACGAATTAGATCGCCTACTTAAGCTACGCCCTGTTATCTCAGCAGCTATTGGTGAAGCACGTGAACTAGGTGACCTGAAAGAGAATGCTGAATACCACGCCGCTCGTGAAGAGCAGGGTATTTGTGAAGCTCAGATCCGTGATATTGAATATAAGCTATCACTGGCTCAGATCATCGATGTAACGCAAATGGATAATACGGGCAAGATTATCTTTGGTACGACAGTGACACTGATTGATGTGGATACCGATGATGAGTTCCGCTACCAAATCGTTTCAGAAGACGAAGCAGACATCAAAACGGGTCGCATTTCTGTGAAATCGCCAATTGCTCGCGGTCTTATCGGTAAAATGGAAGGCGACGAAGTCATGATCTCTACCCCTGGTGGTGACAAAGACTTCGAAATCGACAAAGTAGAATATATCTAATTGAATTTTCTTTGTTTCTGATAAGTAAAAAGGTCGCTAAATGCGACCTTTTTCGTTTCTCACGCTATACTAAAAGATAAGCGCTGTGGCTTCCTATTAGTGAAGTTAGCTTATATCAAACTCGCTTATTTACGTGGAATCTCGATTTTACGTGCTTCTGACTGGCGGAACAGTACTAGAACTTTACCGATAGTCTGTACTTTCTCAGCTTTAGTTTCACGTACAATTGCATCGATAATCAGTTGCTTAGTCTCACGGTCTTCTGATGCAACTTTAATCTTGATCAGTTCGTGGTGGTCTAGAGCTAATTCGATTTCCGCTAGAACAGCTTCAGTAAGTCCATTTGCGCCCATTAGCACAACAGGTTTTAAACTGTGAGCTAGGCCCTTTAGATGCTGCTTTTGTTTGGTACTTAGGTTCATTACGCGGCCAATTTTCTTTACTATTAGGGTTGAAAAAACCTATTTTAACGCCATCTAAAGCTGAAGACTATAATTTATTCAGCAATTAGTACTTTCCTCCAATTTAGGTATCCAATGAGCAAACAGAAACACTCGGCCAGTTCAGGCCGTTGGTTGAAGGAACACTTCGACGACAAGTACGCAAATGAAGCAAGAAAGAAAGGCTATCGTTCACGTGCTTATTTCAAAATGGAAGAGATTCAAACGAAAGATAAATTGCTGTCTCCTGGGATGACCATTGTGGATTTGGGTGCAGCACCTGGCGGTTGGTCTCAATATGCTGCTAAGATTGTTGGAGACAACGGACAAATCATTGCGTGTGACTTGTTACCAATGGATCCGATTGCTGGTGTTAGCTTTTTACAAGGCGATTTCCGCGAAGAAGCTGTGCTAGATGCCTTGTTGGAACGTATACAACCAAACATGGTTGATGTCGTGATGTCAGATATGGCACCTAATATAGCAGGCAACAATTCTGTGGATCAGCCAAGAGCTATGTATTTAGTTGAATTAGCTTTGGATATGTGTCGACAAGTTCTAGCTACCAATGGTAGTTTTGTTGTAAAAGTATTCCAAGGCGAAGGGTTTGACCAATACGTTAAGGACGTCCGCGAGATGTTTAAAACAGTAAAAGTTAGAAAACCCGACTCTTCTCGAGCTCGATCTCGTGAAGTGTTTATCGTAGCCACTGGTTACAAAGGTTAACGATTCTCTTCCAAGAGTGAGAGTTAACAACATGGCTACAGGTTACAAACTGTAGTACCCTACCTTTAATTACAATTAGTTATCGAGAGGCTTACACCTTGAGTGACATGGCAAAAAATTTAATTCTGTGGCTTGTTATCGCGGTAGTGTTGATGTCGGTATTCCAGAGCTTCGGCCCTGGGGAAAGTAACGGCAGAGCAGTAGATTACACCACGTTTGTACAGGAAGTTGGCCAAGGCCAGATTCAAGACGCACAGTTCAATAACAGCGAAATCACTTTCACACGTCGTGGTGGTGGTTCTAAGTATGTAACTTACATGCCTGTTTATGATCAAAAGCTACTTGATGACTTAATTAATCAAAACGTAAAAGTTCAGGGTACACCACCTGAAGAGCAGAGCCTGCTTGGCACTATCTTCATCTCATGGTTCCCAATGATCTTACTGATTGGTGTATGGATTTTCTTCATGCGTCAAATGCAAGGCGGCGGCGGCGGTAAAGGCGCGATGTCTTTCGGTAAGAGTAAAGCTCGAATGATGAGCGAAGAACAAATCAAAACCATGTTTGCTGATGTTGCTGGTTGTGACGAAGCAAAAGAAGACGTGAAAGAGCTTGTGGACTACCTTCGTGACCCAAGCCGCTTCCAAAAGCTAGGTGGTAAGATCCCGACAGGTATCCTGTTGGTTGGTCCTCCTGGTACGGGTAAAACATTGCTTGCAAAAGCGATTGCCGGTGAAGCGAAAGTACCGTTCTTTACTATCTCTGGTTCTGACTTCGTTGAAATGTTTGTTGGTGTTGGTGCATCTCGTGTGCGTGACATGTTCGAACAAGCGAAGAAAGCGGCACCTTGTATCATCTTTATCGATGAAATTGATGCTGTAGGTCGTCAACGTGGCGCTGGTGTTGGTGGTGGTCACGATGAACGTGAACAAACACTGAACCAAATGTTGGTTGAGATGGATGGTTTCGAAGGTAACGAAGGTATTATCGTTATCGCTGCGACTAACCGTCCAGACGTACTAGACCCTGCATTACTTCGTCCTGGTCGTTTTGACCGTCAAGTTGTGGTTGGTCTACCGGATGTACGTGGTCGTGAACAGATTCTTAAAGTACACATGCGTAAAGTGCCACTATCAGGTGATGTTGAACCGTCGCTGATCGCTCGTGGTACTCCAGGCTTCTCTGGTGCAGATCTTGCGAACCTTGTGAACGAAGCGGCGCTATTTGCTGCTCGTGGTAACAAGCGCAATGTATCTATGGTTGAGTTTGAACTTGCGAAAGACAAAATTATGATGGGTGCAGAGCGCCGTTCAATGGTTATGTCTGAAGAAGTGAAAGAGTCAACGGCTTACCACGAAGCGGGTCACGCAATTGTTGGTCGTTTGGTACCTGAACACGATCCAGTGTACAAGGTGTCAATCATTCCACGTGGTCGTGCGCTTGGTGTAACCATGTACTTGCCAGAGCAAGATCGTGTGAGCATGTCTCGCCAACATCTAGAGTCTATGATTTCTAGCCTGTACGGTGGTCGTCTTGCTGAAGAACTTATTTACGGTAAAGACAAAGTGTCAACTGGTGCGTCTAACGATATCGAACGTGCAACTGATATTGCTCGTAAGATGGTTACGCAGTGGGGCTTCTCTGAGAAATTGGGTCCTCTTCTTTACGCAGAAGAAGAAGGTGAAGTTTTCCTAGGTCGCGGCATGAGCCAAGCTAAGCACGTTTCTGATGACACGACTAAGCTTATCGATGAAGAGATTCGTATCCTTATCGACCGTAACTACGATAGAGCTAAGAAGATTCTTGAAGATAACATGGATATCATGCATTCGATGAAAGACGCTCTAATGAAGTTCGAAACGATCGATGCAGGTCAAATTGATGACTTGATGGAGCGTAAGCAAGAGATTCGTGATCCAGCTGGTTGGGGTGATCAGGTAAAAGCTGAACCTACAAAGGAAGAAGCAAAACCTGAAGCTAAGGCAGAAGAAGCTAAAGCGGAACCAAAAGCTGAAGAGTCGAAAGTTGAAGAAGTTAAATCTGAAACAGATGATGCTCAAAACAAAGATTCTTAATCGCTAAGTTATAAATTAAAACCCTGAGTACGCTCAGGGTTTTTCTGTTTCTAGCCCTAGATGTTTTTACCTTTAAGACCCACCTTCCATGATATTAAAAGCACATAATAAAACGCTCGTTTTAGACCGCCCACATGTGATGGGTATCCTCAATGTTACGCCTGACTCTTTCTCTGATGGCGGAAAATTCAATTCATTAGATAATGCTTTACTGCAAGCAGAGCGAATGATTCAAGCTGGTGTTAGCATTATTGACATTGGTGGTGAATCAACTCGCCCGGGAGCGCCTGACGTTCCTTTAGAAGAAGAGCTCGCTCGCGTTATTCCTGCCATTAAAGCAATTCGCGCTAAGTTTGATGTGTGGATCTCCATTGATACCAGTAAAGCTGAAGTGATGCGCCAAGCCGTTGAAGCGGGGGCTGATTTGATCAATGATGTGCGCGCACTGCAAGAGCCCGGAGCTTTAGAAGCGGCCGCCGATGCTAATGTGCCCGTTTGCCTGATGCACATGAAAGGTCAGCCAAGAACCATGCAAGCTAACCCTAATTACGATGATGTCCTAATGGATGTTGAAGCGTTCTTAAAAGAAAGGGTGGAGGCTTGTGAGGCTGTTGGTATATCAAAAGATCAGCTGATTCTGGATCCTGGTTTTGGTTTTGGTAAAACCATTGAGCATAATTACCACCTATTAGCGCACCTTGAAAAGTTTCATTCGTTAGGCTTACCTGTTTTAGCGGGGATGTCGAGAAAATCGATGATCTTTAAATTGCTAGACAAGGTTCCGGCCGACTGCATGGTCGCAAGCGTCACTTGCGCGACGATTGCCGCGATGAAAGGCGCACAAATTATTCGCGTTCATGATGTCGAGGAGACACTGGAAGCGATGAAAATAATCGAAGTGATGAACAACAATCACTAAATATAATTAAGGAAAATCACTATGTCTGATAAAAGACGTTATTTCGGCACAGATGGTGTGCGTGGCAAAGTAGGCCAGTACCCGATTACACCTGATTTTGTTCTGAAGCTTGGCTGGGCTGCGGGTCGTGTTCTTGC
Source organism: Vibrio sp. 10N.261.55.A10 (assembly GCF_041470825.1). Lineage (NCBI taxonomy): Bacteria > Pseudomonadati > Pseudomonadota > Gammaproteobacteria > Vibrionales > Vibrionaceae > Vibrio > Vibrio sp. 10N.261.55.A10. The sequence continues at coordinate 182,632 of NZ_JBFRNC010000030.1, forward strand.
GAAGCAAGGCACAAAGAAAGTCATCATTGGTAAAGATACTCGTATCTCTGGTTACATGCTTGAGTCAGCGCTAGAAGCTGGCCTTGCTGCTGCTGGTCTTCAGGCTACGTTTACTGGCCCAATGCCAACACCTGCTGTGGCTTACCTAACTCAAACCTTCCGCGCTGAAGCCGGTATTGTTATCTCTGCATCACACAACCCATACTACGATAACGGTATCAAGTTCTTCTCTTCTGAGGGAACAAAACTGCCGGACGATATCGAGTTGGCAATTGAAGCAGAGTTGGATAAAGACATCGAATGTGTTGATTCTTCAGAGCTAGGTAAAGCAGTACGTTTGAACGATGCGGCTGGCCGTTACATCGAGTTCTGTAAAAGTACGTTCCCACATAAAATGACATTAGCTGGCATGAAGATCGTTATCGATTGTGCACATGGTGCGACTTACCACATTGCGCCTGCTGTATTTAAAGAACTGGGTGCTGAGGTCGTTGCGATTGGTGTTGAGCCAAACGGTACTAACATCAACCACGAAGTCGGTGCGACGGATGTACGTGCTCTGCAAGCAAAAGTGCTTGAAGAAAAAGCGGCATTAGGTCTTGGCTTTGATGGTGATGGTGACCGTATCATCATGGTTGACGAGCTAGGCAACAAAGTTGATGGCGACCAAATCGCTTACATTATTGCTCGTGATGCACTGCGTCGCGGTGAGTTGAAAGGCGGCGTTGTTGGTACACTAATGACCAACCTGGGTATGGAAAACGGCCTTAAGCAGTTAGGTATTCCGTTTGTACGTGCTGCTGTTGGTGACCGTTACGTAATGGAACAGCTTCTTGCTAAAGGCTGGAAGATCGGCGCTGAAAACTCGGGGCACGTTATCCTACTAGATAAAGTGACGACGGGTGATGCTATCGTTGCTGCTCTGCAAGTTTTGGCTTCAGTTGTTGATAGCGAAATGACACTGAATGAGTTGTCTCAGGGCATGACGTTGTACCCTCAAGTTCTAGAAAACGTTCGTTTCAGCGGAGATTCAAACCCACTAGAAGCCGAAGCGGTAAAAGCAGCGGTTGTTGAAGTAGAAGCAGAGCTTGGCGAGAAAGGCCGTGTACTATTACGCAAGTCTGGTACCGAGCCACTACTGCGTGTCATGGTTGAAGGCGAAGATGCAGAGCTTGTTCAAGCATCAGCGCTTAAGATTGCAGATGCAGTAAAAGCAAACTGCTAATTTAACCTTTTACTTAGCTGGCGCAGCGAATAGCGCCTGTGATTAGAAGTGGTTGACTTATATCACGGTCAAAAGAGACGTAAATGAGTTTTGTGTCGCTTTTGACCTTTTTTTGACCATTCACTTGGTGAAGGCTTATTTTTTAGCAAATTCTCCTTGTCAGCCATCGTCGCATTCGCTAGTATTGCTCGGCCTTCAGTTAGGAGGTCGCTAGCCTTGTTCTTAAAAATAGTTTTTTGAACGGCGCTGGCTCAACAATTAGGAACATAGGTGGAAAAATGTTTACAGTTCTACTTGTGATTTACCTGTTGGCAGCGCTTGGTGTAATTGGCCTAGTGTTGATTCAACAAGGTAAAGGCGCAGATATGGGAGCCTCTTTCGGTGCTGGCGCTTCAAACACTGTGTTTGGTGCTGGTGGCTCAGGAAATTTCCTTACCCGAATGACTGCAATTTTTGCAACTACATTTTTTATCCTTAGCTTAGTGCTTGGTAATATGTCTACACATAAAACTGAGTCACAATGGATTGACCCGACCCAAGGTCAGGTGATTCAACAAGCTGATGATGCAGTGAGTGAAGTTCCGGCGCAAGGCGACGAAATTCCACAATAATCTGTAAAGATTTGATGCCGAGATGGTGAAATTGGTAGACACGCTAGCATGAGGTGCTAGTGCCTTAGGGTGTGAGGGTTCGAGTCCCTCTCTCGGCACCATGTTTACAAACTTGTAAAACATCTTGTTGGGCGTATAATGCTCGCAAGTCGGACGCGGGATGGAGCAGTTTGGTAGCTCGTCGGGCTCATAACCCGAAGGTCGTCGGTTCAAATCCGGCTCCCGCAACCAATTTCAATGCTATTATATAGCTTGTATTGGTAGCAAGTTTGCACAGTGTGAACCTCACTGTGAGTTAGGTGCGATATCGAATGTGATGGCACTTAACATATAAGGGTCCAGCAACAAAAACCCCGGCTTATACGGGGTTTTTTGTTATCTAAGCATTTGTAAATGTATTTAGATAATGTTTGCTTGGAATTTAAATTGGGCTTTGAGCCCTTTTTTTGTTTCTGGAGTGGTTAAATGACTGGTTTAGAAAGACAACTTACTGAAATGCTTGACGCTCCAGTAGCAGCATCAGGTTATGAGTTAGTTGGATTAGAATTTATTCGTGCTGGTGAGCACTCAACGCTACGTATTTACATCGATTCACCAAACGGTATCAATGTAGATGATTGCGCTGAAGTTAGCCACCAAGTAAGTGCCGTAATGGACGTTGAAGATCCAATTTCAGTGGCTTATAACCTTGAAGTGTCTTCACCAGGTTTAGAGAGACCACTGTTCAAAGCAGAGCATTACCAACAATTTATTGGTCACGAGGTAAGCATCGTTTTGAAAATGGCTGTCGGCAACCGTCGTAAATGGAAAGGTGATATCCAATCTATCGAAGGCGAGACAGTGAAAGTATTGGTTGAAGGACAAGAAGAAGAATTCGTCCTGAGCAATATTGCGAAAGCTAACCTGATCCCTAAATTTTAGTTCTCCTAGAGAGAAGAGCTTAAGAGGCTAGATTAATGAACAAAGAAATTTTGGCGGTAGTAGAAGCTGTTTCAAATGAGAAAGCAGTTCCTCGTGAGCGTATTTTTGAAGCGCTTGAAATCGCGCTTGCAACGGCAACAAAAAAGAAAAGCGAACTAGAAATTGAAGTTCGTGTTGAAATTGACCGTAAAACGGGTGATTTCGAAACTTTCCGTCGTTGGGAAGCTGTTGAGGAAGTTGAATTCCCAACAAAAGAAATCTCTATTGAAGCTGCAAAGTACGATGACCCAGAGATCGAACTTGGCGGTTTCATTGAAGATGATATCGAATCAGTAACGTTTGACCGTATTACGACTCAAACGGCTAAGCAAGTTATCGTACAGAAAGTACGTGAAGCTGAACGCGCTCAAATCGTTGAGCAGTTCATCGATAACGAAGGCGAGCTAGTAACTGGCGCAGTTAAGAAAGTTAACCGTGACACTATTATCCTAGACCTAGGTAACAACGCTGAAGCGGTAATCCTTCGTGATGACCAACTTCCTCGTGAAAACTTCCGTCCAGGTGACCGTGTTCGTGGTCTTCTTTACGCAGTTAAACCAGAAGCTCGTGGTTTCCAGCTTTTCGTTACTCGTTCGAAGCCAGAAATGCTAGCTGAACTATTCCGTGTTGAAGTGCCTGAGATTGGTGAAGAGCTAATTGAACTTAAAGGTGCTGCACGTGATGCCGGTTCTCGTGCTAAAATCGCTGTGAAAACAAACGACAAACGTATTGACCCAGTTGGTGCGTGTGTTGGTATGCGTGGCGCACGTGTACAAGCTGTTTCTAACGATCTTGGTGGTGAGCGTATTGATATCGTTCTTTGGGATGATAACCCGGCTCAATTCGTAATCAACGCAATGGCTCCTGCTGATGTTGCTTCAATCATCGTTGATGAAGACGCACACTCTATGGATATCGCTGTTGAAGCGGATAACCTAGCACAAGCGATTGGCCGTAGCGGTCAAAACGTACGTCTAGCGTCTCAACTTACTGGTTGGGAACTGAACGTAATGACTGTTGCTGATCTTGAGAAGAAGCACCAAGAAGAAGCAGTTGCTTCTATTGAAAACTTCATGAAGCACCTAGACATTGAAGAAGACTTTGCTCAAATGCTTGTTGAAGAAGGCTTCTCTACGCTTGAAGAAGTAGCATACGTTCCTGTGAACGAGCTTCTTGAAGTAGACGGTCTAGACGAAGGTATCGTTGAAGAACTACGTAACCGCGCAAAAGACGCACTGACTACTCTAGCGCTAGCGAAAGAAGAAACTTTCGACGGTGTTGAGCCTGCTGAAGACTTACTTGCACTTGAAGGTCTTGAGCGTGAAATGGCTTACAAGCTAGCAGCAAAAGGCGTTGCGACACTGGAAGACCTAGCTGACCAAGGCGTTGATGAACTAGAAGGCATCGAAGACCTAACTGCAGAGCGTGCAGGCGAGCTAATTATGGCTGCGCGTAACATCTGTTGGTTCGGCGACGAAGAATAATTCAGCAAGGAGAGAAAGCGGTATGACACAATTAACAGTTAAAGCACTGAGTGAAGAGATTGGTACGCCAGTTGACCGCTTAATTGAACAACTTGCTGATGCAGGCATGAAGAAAGCAGGGTCGGATCAAGTGACTGATTCAGAGAAGCAAACATTGCTAACGCACCTTAAAAAGGAGCACGGCGATACTTCAGGCGAAACAGAACCGACTCGTTTAACTCTTCAACGCAAGACCCGCAGCACGCTAAGTGTTGCCGCTGGAGGCGGTAAGAGTAAGGATGTTCAAGTAGAGGTACGTAAAAAGCGTACTTACGTGAAGCGCAGCACTATTGAAGATGAAGCGAAACGTGAAGCTGAGGAAGTAGCTAATCGTGAAGCGGAAGAGAAAGCACAACGCGATGCTGAAGAGCAAGCGAAACGTGATGCTGCAGAGAAAGCACAGCGCGAAGCTGAAGAAAAAGTAACACGTGAAGCGGATGCAAAACGTGAAGCTGAAGAGAAGGCTCAACGCGCACAAGCTGAAAAGGCTAAAAAAGACATGAATTCAAAAAATGCAGACGCTAACGCACAAGCGAAAAAAGAAGCGGATGAACTTAAAGCTCGTCAAGAGCTAGAAGCAACTCGTAAAGCAGAAGCTGAAGCAGCTAAGCTTGTTGAAGAAGCTCGTAAGTTAGCAGAAGAGAACCAAGAACGTTGGTCTGAAGAAGAGAAGAAGAAGAAAGAGCAAGAGAAATCTGCGGATTACCATGTGACTACTTCTACTTACGCTCGTGAAGCTGAAGATGCGGCAGATAAGAAAGATGAGAAAGCACCTCGTCGTCGCAAGAAGAAAGCAGCTCCTGCTAACCAACCTGCAAACAACCGTGGTGGTCGTAACCAACGTGGTCGTGGCGGTAAAGGTAAGCTTGCTAAACCAACTTCAATGCAGCAAGGCTTCGATAAGTCAGCAACTGTTGCTAAATCTGACGTTGCTATCGGCGAAACTATCGTTGTTTCTGAACTGGCTAGCAAAATGTCAGTTAAAGCAACTGAAGTTATCAAAGTAATGATGAAGATGGGCGCTATGGCGACTATCAACCAAGTGATCGACCAAGAAACAGCACAACTTGTTGCTGAAGAAATGGGTCACAAGGTAATCCTACGTAAAGAAAACGAACTTGAAGAAGCAGTACTAGCTGACCGTGATAGCGATGCTATCGCTGAAGGTCGTGCTCCTGTTGTTACTATCATGGGTCACGTTGACCACGGTAAAACTTCAACACTTGATTACATTCGTAAAGCACACGTTGCTTCTGGCGAAGCTGGCGGTATCACGCAGCACATTGGTGCTTACCACGTAGATACTGACAACGGTATGATCACTTTCCTTGATACTCCTGGACACGCGGCGTTTACAGCTATGCGTGCTCGTGGTGCTCAAGCGACAGATATCGTTGTACTTGTAGTTGCAGCAGACGATGGCGTAATGCCACAAACAATCGAAGCAATCCAGCACGCGAAAGCGGCAGGCGTTCCTCTGATTGTTGCTGTGAACAAGATCGATAAAGAGGGTGCAAACCCAGACAACGTTAAGAATGAGCTAGCTCAATACGACGTTATCCCTGAAGAGTGGGGTGGTGAGAACATCTTCGTTCACATCTCTGCTAAACAGGGTACAAACATCGATGGTCTTCTAGAAGCTATCCTTCTTCAGTCTGAAGTTCTTGAACTTACAGCGGTTAAAGAAGGCATGGCGTCTGGTGTTGTTGTTGAATCTCGTCTTGATAAAGGTCGTGGTCCAGTTGCAACAGTACTAGTACAGTCTGGTACTCTAAACAAAGGCGATATCGTTCTTTGTGGTCAAGAGTACGGCCGTGTTCGTGCAATGCGTGATGAAAACGGTAAAGACATCGAAACTGCAGGTCCATCTATTCCTGTAGAAATTCTAGGTCTTTCTGGTGTTCCTTCGTCAGGCGATGAAGCGACTGTTGTACGTGATGAGCGTAAAGCACGTGAAGTTGCGAACTACCGTCAAGGTAAATTCCGTGATGTTAAACTAGCTCGCCAACAAAAAGCGAAACTAGAGAACATGTTCGCGAACATGACGGCTGGCGAAGTTGCTGAGCTTAACGTGGTACTTAAAGCTGACGTTCAAGGTTCTGTAGAAGCGATTGCTGACTCTCTACTGAAACTGTCAACTGACGAAGTGAAAGTGAACATCGTAGGTTCTGGTGTTGGTGGTATTACTGAAACTGATGCAACGCTTGCTGCAGCTTCTAACGCTATCATCCTTGGTTTCAACGTTCGTGCTGACGCAACTGCGCGTAACACGGTTCAGAACGAAAACCTAGATCTACGTTACTACTCAATCATTTACCAACTAATTGACGAAGTTAAACAGGCGATGGGCGGTATGCTTGCTCCTGAATTCCGTCAAGAGATCATTGGTCTTGCACAAGTTCGTGACGTATTTAAGTCGCCTAAACTTGGTGCAATCGCTGGTTGTATCGTGACTGAAGGTACGATTAAGCGTAGCAACCCAATCCGCGTACTTCGTGAAAACGTTGTTATCTACGAAGGTGAACTAGAGTCACTTCGTCGCTTTAAAGATGACGTACAAGAAGTTAAGAACGGTTACGAGTGTGGTGTCGGCGTTAAGAACTACAACGACGTTCGCGTTGGTGACCAGATCGAAGTATTCGAAATCGTTGAGGTTAAACGTACTCTAGACTAATCAGTCTGTACGACTCGACATATTGACTAAGGTTACTAACATTACTAGTAAAGGTAATAAGTAATCGGTTGTTGAATACACCATGGGGGGCTGGTAATTACCAAGCCCCCCATCTTTCTAAGTGAGAAAAGAAAATGTCAAAAGAATTTAGCCGCACACAACGTGTGTCTCAGCAGCTTCAAAAAGAGCTTGCTCTTATCCTACAACGTGAAGTTCGTGACTCACGTATTGGTATGGTAACTATCTCAGACGTAGAAGTGTCTCGTGACCTTGCTTACGCAAAAGTGTTCGTGACTTTCCTGTGTGTTGGTGAGCAAACTCCTGAATCATGCCTTAAAGCTCTTAAAGAGCATGAAGTGCCAGTTCGTATGGCTCTTGGTAAGCGTATTCGCCACCGTCTAACGCCTGAAGTTCGTTTTACTTACGACAACACACTAGTAGAAGGCATGCGTATGTCTAACCTAGTAAGTGAAGTTCTGAACGATGATAAGCGTAAGCAAGAAGAAGCTGGCCGCACTGACGAAGCTCAGTCTAAGGGCGAAGAGTAATGGCTCGCCGTCGTAAAGGTCGCCCTATCAACGGGGTAATTCTATTAGATAAGCCGACTGGCATTTCGTCTAATGATGCACTGCAAAAAGTAAAGCGTATTTACTTTGCAGAGAAGGCAGGGCACACCGGTGCTCTGGATCCTCTTGCGACTGGCATGCTGCCAATTTGTCTTGGTGAAGCAACGAAGTTCTCTCAGTTTCTTCTAGATTCTGATAAGCGCTACGTTGTTATCGCTAAGCTTGGTGAGCGTACCAATACCTCTGACTCTGATGGTGAAGTGGTAGAGACACGTGATGTTAACGTGACTCAAGAACAGCTTGAACGTTGCATTGCGAGCTTCAAGGGTGAAACCGATCAGATACCATCAATGTTTTCGGCATTGAAGTATCAAGGTAAGCCTTTGTACGAATACGCACGTGCAGGTATCGAGGTTCCTCGTGAGTCTCGTAAGATCACTGTGTACTCTATTGAACTGCTTCGCTTTGAAGGTGATGAAGTTGAAATGGAAGTGCATTGTTCGAAAGGCACATACATCCGCACAATTACCGACGACCTTGGTGAAATGCTAGGTTGTGGTGCTCACGTGACCATGCTTCGCCGTACAGGTGTCGCAAAGTACCCATACGAGCGTATGGTGACTTTGGAGCAGTTAAACGAGATCCTAGAGCAAGCACAGGCGCAAGAAATTGCACCGAAAGAGCTGCTTGATCCACTGCTGATGCCAATGGACACTGCCGTTGAAGACTTACCAGAAGTAAACCTGAACGCGGAACTGACTGACCTAGTTCAGCACGGTATGCCAGTTCAGGTTGCTGGTGCGCCAACTGAAGGCACGGTTCGTATGACAAGTGGCGAAGAGAAGCTGTTTGTCGGCGTAGCTCAGATTGCTGAAGATGGCCGAGTTGCACCGAAGCGTTTGGTTGTTTTCAGAGATGAAGAGCCACAAGCGTAGCGCTTACATCGGATCTTAGCGCTGAGTCGTGAAAAGCGAGCAAATAAGATAGAAAGCGAACGCCTAATTTAGGTGGTTCGCTTTTTTCGTTTTTAATGGGTTCGATTGTTATTGCACCAACTGACAAACTTCCCTATAATCCTCGGCTCGCGTAGCGGCTGAATCAGAGATTGGCTGCTACAAATATAAACTTACTCTTATCAGGAGAGAATTATGTCTCTGAATGCAGAAACTAAAGCAGCAATCGTTGCAGAATACGCACAATCTGAAGGCGACACAGGTTCACCAGAAGTACAAGTAGCACTACTTACTGCTTCTATCAACCACCTACAAGGTCACTTCAAAGCGCACAAACACGATCACCACAGCCGTCGTGGTCTACTACGTATGGTTTCTAGCCGTCGTAAGCTTCTTGATTACTTGAAAGGCAAAAACCTTGCTCGTTACCAAGACCTAATCAAGCGTCTAGGCCTACGTCGCTAATAGCGATGTCTGCAAAGACAGTTTGAAGAAAAGGAGCATTTATGCTCCTTTTTTTGTGCCTGTAAGAAAATGCTAGGCTGGATGCTCAGAATATCATCTGGCTTTTTCTGATAGGAAATATATCTCCTAATAAAAATAGTTTATACTACGCCCGCCTATAGCGTTTTCAGCGTTTGGCAATCAACCTCTCAAGAGATTACAGTCACAGATGTCGGCCAATAGGTCGCGACTATTCAAAGGCGGATTTGGTCTTAATTCGGCGTATGAACACATACAAAGAGTCACCATCCTAAGTCCCTTTTCACTAGTCGCGATTGGTAATGTCTTGAGTCATTATTCACTTAATCTAAAGTCTGGCTTTAGAGCTAAGGATATACAATGTTTGAAAAACCAGTTGTAAAATCGTTCCAGTACGGTAACCACACCGTTACTCTAGAAACGGGCGTAATTGCACGTCAAGCTACTGCTGCTGTAATGGCGACTATGGACGATACTTCAGTATTCGTTTCTGTTGTTGCTAAGAAAGAAGCAGTTGCAGGTCAAGACTTCTTCCCACTAACAGTAAACTACCAAGAGCGTACATACGCTGCGGGTAAAATCCCTGGTGGTTTCTTCAAGCGTGAAGGTCGTCCATCTGAAGGCGAAACACTAACAGCTCGTCTGATTGACCGTCCAATTCGTCCACTTTTCCCAAGTGCGTTTAAAAACGAAGTTCAAGTTATCGCTACGGTTGTTTCTATCAACCCTGACGTAAACCCAGACATGATCACTATGATCGCAACATCTGCTGCGCTTGCTATCTCTGGTGTTCCATTCAATGGTCCTATCGGTGCTGCACGTGTTGGTCACATCGACGGCGAACTTGTTCTTAACCCATCAAATACTGAGCTTGAAAACTCTAAACTAGACCTAGTTGTGTCTGGTACAGAAGGCGCAGTACTTATGGTTGAATCTGAAGCAGATAACCTATCTGAAGAAGAAATGCTTTCAGCTGTTGTTTACGGTCACGACCAACAACAAGTTGTAATCAAAGCAATCAACGAGTTTGCTGCTGAAGTTGCAACTCCATCTTGGAACTGGGAAGCACCAGCAGTTAACACTGAGCTTAAAGCTCAAGTTGCTGAACTTGCTGAAACTCGTCTATCTGACGCGTACCAGATCACTGAGAAAATGGCTCGTTACGAGCAAGTTGGCGTAATCAAGAACGACGTTGTTGAAGCTCTAATTGCACAAGACGAAAACCTAGATGAGCGCGAAATCCGCGGCATGCTTGGTTCTCTAGAGAAAAACGTAGTACGTAGCCGCATCATCGCTGGCAACCCACGTATCGATGGCCGTGAAAAAGACATGGTTCGTGCGCTAGACGTACGTACTGGTGTTCTTCCACGTACACACGGTTCTTCTCTATTCACTCGTGGTGAAACTCAAGCACTTGTTACTGCAACGCTTGGCACACAACGTGATGCTCAAATCATCGACAGCCTGATGGGTGAGAAGAAAGACAACTTCCTTCTACACTACAACTTCCCTCCATACTGTGTAGGTGAAACTGGTTTCGTTGGTTCTCCTAAGCGTCGTGAAATTGGTCACGGTAAGCTTGCTAAACGTGGTATCCAAGCAGTAATGCCTTCTGTTGAAGAATTCCCATACACAGTTCGTGTTGTATCGGAAATCACAGAATCTAACGGTTCTTCTTCAATGGCTTCTGTATGTGGTACATCTCTAGCTCTTATGGATGCTGGTGTTCCAATCAAAGCTTCTGTTGCGGGTATCGCAATGGGTCTTGTTAAAGAAGGCGACGATTTCGTTGTTCTTTCTGACATCCTTGGCGACGAAGATCACCTAGGTGACATGGACTTTAAAGTAGCAGGTACTAACGCTGGTATCACTGCACTTCAAATGGACATCAAGATCGAAGGTATCACTAAAGAGATCATGCAAATTGCACTTAACCAAGCGCAAGGTGCACGTAAGCACATCCTTTCTGTAATGGATGAAGCTATCTCTGGTGCTCGTGAAGATATCTCTGAATTCGCTCCACGTATCCACACAATGAAAATCAGCTCTGATAAGATCAAAGATGTTATCGGTAAAGGCGGCGCAGTTATCCGTGCTCTTTGTGAAGAAACTGGTACTACAATCGAAATCGAAGACGATGGCACAATCAAGATTGCTGCTACTGAAGGCGCAGCTGCTAAAGAAGCTATCCGTCGTATCGAAGAGATCACAGCTGAAGTTGAAGTTGGCCGCATTTACCAAGGTAAAGTTGCTCGTCTAGCTGACTTCGGTGCATTCGTTACTATCCTTCCAGGTAAAGATGGTCTAGTACACATCTCTCAAATCGCTGACAAGCGCGTTGAGAAAGTGTCTGACTACCTAACTGAAGGTCAAGAAGTTCCTGTTAAGGTTCTTGAAATTGACCGTCAAGGCCGTGTACGTCTAAGCATGAAAGAAGCAGTTGAAACGCCAGCTGAAGGCGAAGCACCTGCTGCTGAGTAATTCTCAGTGTGTCGATGGTGATATCGCTTTTTAGTGATTTCTAACCTATCGTCAACAAAGCATGTTATAAAGGGGAGCATATCGCTCCCCTTTTTTATTGCGGTCATAACAGGAGTAATTATTTGTGAAATGGTTTCAAACCGCGAGTATGTGTTTACTGCTTGTACTAACAGGTTGTGCGACAACATCAGATAACACCTCAAGTTGGGTTTATCCACCGATGGCTGTGCCACTGCAACCAAGCGTTCAGCAAGAAGTTCAAATTGCACGTCTTAGTCAGTTATTACAGCGCCCAGATTTGAACGATGAAGTTCGAGCTAAGATGCTGTTTGAACGTGGTAACTACTACGACAGTGTTGGCCTGCGTGATCTCGCGCGTCTCGACTTCAACCAATCTCTTTCATTGAACCCTGCTCAACCTGATATCTTCAATCTTTTGGGTGTTTACTTTACGCAGGTAGGGGAGTTTGATGCGGCTTATGAATCTTTTGATTCTACGTTAGAGCTTGATCCTGCAAACTCTTACGCAGAAAGGAACCGCTCTATCGCGCTTTACTATGGCGAGCGTTACGACTTAGCCAATGAAGAGATGATGAAGCACTATGCCGACGATCCTAGCGATCCGTTTCGCGCTCTGTGGTTGTACATCATTCAGCATGAGCTGACGCCAGAGCAGGCTAAGCTTGATTTGCAAAAACGTTACGAGAGCCGTGATGAGCAGTGGGGTTGGGTATTAGTCGCGATTATGCTTGATGACATTACTGAAGAGCAGGCTTTCAAGGCGATCTTAACTGGTACTCGTGACAACACGTTACTTGCGCAGCGTCTAACAGAGACGTACTTCTACCTTGCTAAGCGTTACCATATGAATGGTGATTACGCGAATGCTATCTCTTTGTACAAGTTAGCGGTTTCTTTTAACGTGTATGAATACGTAGAACATCGTTACTCTTTCTTAGAGTTAAGCCGTATCTTCACCACGCTTAAAGCTGAGCACTTAGCACAAGTTAAGTTAGCTGAGGCCGAAGAAGAAGCTAACGCTAAGTAAGCAACACATTTTGATTCCGAAAAGCCGCTGCCTGTCAGCGGTTTTTTTATGCTCCTTTTTTATGATCTTCATCTCGTTTTGATTGCTTTTTATTTAAACAACACTAAAATAGTTAGTCTTGCTAACTAAATGCCATTCTTTGATTAGGTGAGTATGCTGAACCAGAATTTAGAAAAGATTGAGCGCTTCGCCTCTAAGATATGGCGCACTCAGGTAAATGAAGATCCTATTTGCCAATTGAGCTTCAATGAATATGACTATTTGAAGGTCATTCAAGCCTCTCCTGAACCGATCCGATTGACAGATCTGGCGATTGAAATGCAAGTAACCAAGCCTTCAGCAACTACTATGGTTCAAAGGTTAGAGAGAAAAGGTCTCGTTGAGCGTAAAGCTTCGCTCGAAGATGCGAGGTCTAAGTTGGTCGTACTGACCAGCAAAGCGGAAGTCGGCTTGGAAGAAGAAAGTAAGATCTATCAGGTCATGGCACAGATACTGGAAAGCCGTTTGTCTGAGCAAGAATCTCAGCAGTTAAACCTATTATTAAATAAAGCTTTAAAGTAAATAATTTAGATATTTAGTTAGCCTTGTTAACTAATTTTTCGAGTCATATCTTGTTGATATGCGACTCACAAATGAAAGTAGAGTAAGAAATGAGTAACTCAATTAGTCGTCAATTTTGGCGATACACAATCCCTACCGTGGCGGCCATGTTGGTTAATGGCCTGTACCAAGTGGTGGATGGCATCTTCATTGGCCGCTATGTGGGGGCTGATGGACTTGCAGGTATCAATGTTGCGTGGCCTGTGATTGGTTCGATTCTTGGTATTGGTATGTTGGTGGGTGTGGGCACAGGTGCGCTTGTCTCGATTCGCCAAGGTGAAAAAGATACTCAAGGCGCTAAGCAGATCTTAGCAACGGGCTTAACCTTGTTGTTAGCGATAACGCCTATTGTCTCTGCATTGCTGTTCTTGTTTGCTGATAACTTCTTGCTTTGGCAGGGCGCTGAAGGGCGAGTGTATGAACTTGGTCTGCAGTACTTACACATTCTGATTGGTGCTAGTGTCTTCACGCTAGGTTCGATCGCGATGCCGTTTCTACTGCGTAACGATGACAGTCCGAACTTAGCGACGATACTGATGATCGTTGGTGCGGTGATTAATATCGTGCTCGATTACCTGTTTATCGCTCTCTATGGCTGGGAGTTGATGGGTGCAGCATTAGCAACAGCGATTGCCCAGTTTGTAGTAACGGCTCTCGGCTTGGCTTACTTCTTCTCGCGTCGAGCAAACCTACGTTTACGTTGGAATGAGTTGAGATTGAAGCTGGATGTGATTCCACAAATCTTCGCCATTGGTACATCAAGCTTCTTTATGTACGCTTATGGTTCGATGATGGTGGCGCTTCACAATGCGTTGTTCTCTCAATATGGCGACCAGTTGATGATTGGTGCGTACGCGATTTTGGGCTATATCGTGACGGTTTATTATCTCACGGCTGAAGGTATCGCCAACGGCATGCAACCTTTGGTGAGCTACAACCATGGTGCGCGTAACCAAGCGAACATCCGTAAGTTACTTAAGATAGCGATGATGAGTTCAGTATTGATTGGTGTGGCGTTCGTGCTGCTTCTCAATGCGTTCCCACGTGAGTTTGTATCAGTATTTAACTCAGACGAACCTCAGTTGGTTGAGTACACCGTGTTGGGTATTCGCCTTCACATGTTTGCACTGGCGCTGGATGGCTTCTTGGTAGTCGCAGCTGCTTACTATCAAGCGGTGAACAAGGGCAGCAAGGCGATGTTTGTGACTATAGGTAATATGCTTATCCAACTACCGTTCTTGTACATTATGCCTAAGTTGTATGGTGTGCCGGGGATCTGGATTGCGTACCCACTGTCTAACATCGCACTAAGTGTGGTGGTGATGGTAATGCTCTACAAAGACTTAAAGAAGCTCGATGCCTCACCGATGGAAACAGCGACGGCATAGGCCGTGTTTCTTAAGTCGCATTAAAAAGGTCTAGCGAACGCTAGACCTTTTTTGTATCTGTTGCTGGTTAGTCCAATGCGAGGAACTAGATGTTCTTAACGTCTAAACCTGCAAGCTGATGCCAGTAACCATTACATTGGCGGCTTTCAATCTTCATCGGTTTTTGACCTTGCTCGTTCGCTCTGAAGTTGTTGATTTCAGAGAAGGTATCGATGCCGAGAGGGCTTAAACGAACCACATCAACCAGGTCGTGCATGTTCGGTAAATCATTGACTAGGTTGTAGCAGTAGCCTGATTGCGTCTGAATACCGTTAAGGTTGAAGACTGATTGGCCTTCTTGGCTTTCTACTTGTAGCCCTGTTGGGTACTTGATACAGCAGGTTTCGCAATCGTCTTTAGCTTTGTTTTCAGCGCGAGCGGTAAAGCAGCGTGCTGAGTAAGCAAGCGGTAGGTAGCCGTGGCTAAACACTTCAACTTCGAACTTGTTACGAATATTTAGCTCTTCGCACTGGGTCATTACGTTGCTTAGCCATTCGCGAGAAAGCTCAACCGGCATACACCAACGCGTCATACCTTGTTTCAAGAACAGGTTCAGGGTGCGTGCGTTGTAGGTGTTTACTGCCGGGCCAACCACGAAAGGTACTTTGCTTTCGCTGGCCAGTTGAATAGCAGACACATCATTGGCTTCGATCGCAAAGTCACCGTTATCGATGTACTTCTTCATGATGTTGACTTCGCTTGGTGCTTCTAGCAATGCCATGGTGGAAAGTACGACTTGCTTACCTGAAGCCGACAGCTCTTTAGCAATGTCCATCCAGTGTTTCGCTTTCATCTCACGACGCTTTGAACACACCGCTTCACCTAGGTAGATGATATCGGCTGAGCTTGATTTCGCTTGCTCATAGAAGCTTTCAACGTCTTGTTTTGGCCAAAAATAAAGTAGAGGGCCTAATGCGTATTTCATTGAGTTCTCCATTTGGCTCTATTGCCATTTACGGTGATAAGCGCCAAGCGTGGTTTGTGTACCTTCAGATACATTCGCCAGTGTCGCATTCCAAGCTTGTTCCACTTGGTATTGTTCTGGGTTCGCTAAGTAGCGGTCGATAGCTGCGCGCCAAGTACGAGTCACTTGCTCGACATAAGCAGGGCTACGTTGGCGACCTTCAATTTTCACTGAGGCAACGTTGGCAGCAAATAGCTCAGGCAACATAGACAGCGTGTTGAGGCTGGTTGGCTCTTCAAGTGCGTGATAGCGTTTACGCTCACCATCGATTTCTGCTTCAAAGCGGCCTTTACACAGCGTTGGGTAGCCCGCGTTTTCGCCAGCTACGTACTTGTCGATAAGAATCTCATTCAAGCGTGACTCTAGGCCTGTTTCTGTTTCTTGCCAGCGAACGTATTTTGCTGGAGAACAAGCACCAACGGTATTGGGTGATTCGCCGGTCATATATGAAGAGAGGTAGCAACGGCCTTCTGCCATGATGCACAAACTACCAAAAGCGAATACTTCAAGATCAACGTCAGAGGTGATGTTACGAGAAAGCTGTTTGACCTGATGAATTGACAATACGCGAGGCAATACCACACGCTTTACATTGAAGTTCTTGTGGTAGAAGTCGATTGCAGCCGCATTGGTTGCAGAAGCTTGAACCGATAGATGCAATTCTAGTTCTGGATATTTGTTTGCTGCGTACTCAAGCACTGCGATATCAGCAATGATCAGCGCATCAACACCTAGTGCTGCGGCGTTGTCTACGGCATTTGTCCAGCGTTCGAAGCCATTTGGGTGAGCAAAAGTATTTAAGGCAACGTGAATTTTCTTGTTGTGGTCATGCACATACTGCACAGCACGATCGAGCTTTTTACCCGCAAAGTTTAGGCCTGCAAAGTGTCGGGCATTGGTATCGTCTTTGAATCCGATATAGACAGCATCCGCACCACAATCAATAGCGGTTTTCAAAGCAGGTAAGTTACCCGCTGGGCATAAGAGTTCCATTTGCTCACTACCAGTAGAATTAAGTTGAAGCGAGCATTTTATGAAGAATTGTGAATGACGGAATTGATGTAAGGCAGGTTTAGATGGATAAATCTGCTTTTACTCCGTTTGAGGTACTGACGAGTGGTAGTTTTGTGTGTTGCTTTGGTTTTGAATGAGGTGCGTATTGGAATCGTCTAATCAGTTCTTATGACGGCGGTTTTGAGCAAACAACTCTTCGACATCTTGTTTTGGTTGCGGACGATAGAAGTGGAAGCCTTGAATCGAACTACAGTTGAGGTTAGACAGCAGAGTCGCTTGCTCACTGGTTTCGACACCTTCTGCAACCACGGTCAAATCGAGAGATTTACCTAGGTTGATGATGTTTTCAATTACGGTAATTTGCTTTGGTAGGGTATCGATATCAGAGATGAAAGCACGGTCTATTTTAAGCTCATCAATTGGGAAGCGAGCAAGGTAAGACAGTGAAGAGTAACCTGTACCGAAATCATCAATTGAGAGAGCAAAGCCAAGTTTCTTGATGGCGTTAAGCATTTGAAGTGTGTGTTCACTATCACTCATTACCGCGCTTTCCGTTAGCTCAAACGTAATCGCACTTGGATCAAGCTCGGTCGAACGCAGCAATTTTTCCATATAATCAATCAGCTTTGGGTTACCAAACTGTTCTGGAGATAGGTTGATCGCGACACGACCTGGAAGGATACCTTGCATCTTCCAGCGCTTAACCGTAGCAAACACTTCACGCATTACCACTCGGCCAAGTTGTTCAATAAGCCCTGCTCGTTCCGCCACAGGAATGAACGCGGCCGGACTGATATAACCTTCGACAGGATGCTTCCAACGTACCAGAGCTTCAGCGCCGTTGATGGTGAAATCACGGGCATTCACTTTCGGTTGATACCAAACCTCAAGTCCATTTTGTTGCAGTGCTTTTTGGAGCTCTATCTCAAGCCACAGTCGCATGCGCGCTTCTTTGTTCATCTGTTCGTTGAACTTGATCAGGCGGTTGCGACCACGATCTTTGGCTTCATACATTGCTGTGTCTGCATTTTGCAGCAAGATACGAGCATCAGTCCCATCTTGAGGAAAGCTCACGCTACCAATTGAGCAGGCTAAGCGTTTGCTAAAGTGGTGAAGATCGAAGGGTTGATTGATCAGAGATATGATCTTTTCAGCGAGCATTTCAGGTGTTCGCTGATGTTCAGGTTCTGGCAGGATAATACCAAACTCATCCCCGCCTAAATGTCCAATCACGGCCTTACGAGGCAGTAAGCGTTTAAGACGCGAAGCGACCTCTTTAATCACCTTGTCACCGATGTGATGACCAAGTGAGTCATTGATATTCTTAAAGTTATCAATGTCTAAGTAGAGCATCACCACCGGCGTATCATTGTGAATGAACTGCTCAAGACGCTTAGTAAACCCAACTCGGTTGTAGAGCTTGGTCAGTGCATCTATGTAGGCATCTTCACTGTTTGCTGGTGTGTATTGTTTTGCGGTTTCTTGTGCGTCTTGAATAAGCACCAGCTGAGTGTTGCTTCCAAGAACGGTGGTGGAGTCGATGTTGAGCTGAACTTTACGTTCAAAGCCGCATCGCGCACCCGTTAAGCAAACCAAACCAGACTCAGAAATAATAGAGCTGAGGTTATTATTGAAGACTGTTTTGGTTTGTTCATCGATAAATAGGCGTCCCAGCTGTTCGCCAATTAACTCTGTGGTTGAGTTAAAGCCAAGCAGGCGCGCTGCCGCTGGGTTGGATGACAAGATATAGTCACTTTCAACGAGCAGTAATCCGTCAGGGAGTAGTTGAGATAGTTTGTGGAATTTGGCTTCGGATTCTTCTAAAGAACGGACAAGTACTTGGTTTTCTGATGTGTCGAAGGCGTGAAAGACGATGTAGTCGGTTTTGTTGCCATTGGTAAGCGGAGATAGGCTGAAATGAAGGCTGGTATCGAGGTCTGTTTCGTTGAGGGTGACTTCGGCCTCAATCGTTTCGCCACTGAATGCACGCTCATAGTAAGGCTTGAGATGTTGGTAGAACTGTTCGCCCAATGTTTGGCGATCATTCATGCCTGCAAGCTCTGGTTGACTCAAACCAGCAATATCGCAGTAACGCTCATTCACCATAAAATAGTTATGTTGAGCATCAAGTACTGCAAAAAAGAACGGACTATTTGCAGTTAGCTGGGTAAACCAATGTTGTAGTTGTTGGGGAGGCATCAAAGTACTACCAATTCTCCAAGAGCTTGAATATTCACTATCGATAAATATTTATTACTTTTTGTGTGGCTATCGATATTTACCTGTGAGTGCAGCGATCCGCTGTAATTCTCATTACCTGAGTTACTATAACTGTGATTTTCAGGATATTAAAGGTCGAGTATCAAACAGAAGTTAATTTGATACATAACAGTAACTGAGATCTCAACATCATCTATGATGCATTCCATATTATTGACAAAGTTACGGATAAGTCACGTGATAAACAAGATTCGCACTCAACTAGTTCAAAATGCCGCATCAATTTTGCGATCTCCAGTCCAGTTATTGCCTAAAACAGTACAAAAAAGAGCCTTATTGGAGGCGCTTAAGAATGTATTCAAGGAAGCTTTAGAGGACGGTGACTTTGAGTTTTTAGAAGACAAATGGCTGAAAGTCTCAATAAAAGACATGGGGTTAAGTTGGTGTATTAGCTACAAAAATGAGCAACTGGTTGTAGCTGATAAAGAGGTGGTTGAAGATGTAAGCTTTAGCGGCAATCTTAACGATCTTGTGTTGATTGCGGGGCGTAAAGAAGACCCAGATACGCTTTTCTTCCAACGTAGACTGTCTATTGAAGGCGATACCGAGCTCGGTTTAGAAGTTAAAAACTTGATGGATAGCGTAGATTTGGACTTATTGCCGACTCCTATGAAAACTTTGTTAAATCAATTAGCTGATTTTGTGCAGAAGGGAGTACAATCCCCAGATACACAAAGTGAGGTAATGAATGCTTATTCGAACTGAAGCACCGGCAGATATACTTGTCATTGATCGTTTATTGAAATCTGTTTTTGAAACAGATGCAGAAGCTAACTTGGTTATGAGCTTGCGTGAGAATAGCCATTTAACGCTATCGCTGGTGGCTTGTTCTGATGAAGGCGAGGTGGTTGGTCACCTGATGTTTAGCCCTATCACTCTTGATGGCGACGATCATAACTGGCAAGGGCTTGCGCCTCTCGCTGTGAAAGAAGAGTTCCGCAACCAAGGCATTGCCAAATCTCTAGTTGAAGATGCGTTTTCCACTTTGGTTGATTTTGGTTACCCAGCTTGCGTTGTGTTGGGTGACCCTGCTTATTACAGCCGCTTTGGTTTCAAGGCTGCGAGCGAGTTTGGCCTGAGTTGTGTTTGGGATGTGCCTGAAGGTGCTTTCCAAGCGATTGAATTGGTAAACGGTGCGTTTGCTGGACATGCTGGTGAGATTGCTTACAGCCCCGAGTTCAACGACTTATAAGCTGATTTATCACGCAACAAGATACAAACTGATTTAGTCTAAATAAAGGAGCTTGATGCTCCTTTATTTTTTGTTAGTATCAGCCCTGCTCTAATAAGCGCTCTTTCAATAGAGGCAGCTTTCACAAAACTAGTTCTAACAAACTTCTGGTTTCAATAAACTTTGGCTCCAATAAACTTAAGGTTACTACCGCTAGATATGTCACAAACACACGCGCAATACCTACATGAGATGGGCATTAGCCAATGGGAACTAAGTCACCCAGAGCGTTTAGCAGGTTATGAATCTGAATTGACTCCGCTCTCGAGCGATTGCAAGTTACTGTTGGTTTCGCCTGAAAAACCTCAGGAAGATCTCGCCGTGATGTTTGAGCGAGTACTCAAAAGTATCAAGCTCGACTTATCTCAGGCTTTACACCTTCAACCGCAACACTTGTCTACTGTGGATTTAGGTTCGGTTGAGTGGATATGGTTTGCTGGTTGTGAGTCGGCTCAAGATCTGAAGGCTAAAACACTTCAATCGCCATTACTGTCTGACATTAACGGTAACAACCAACACCGCCGCGACTTATGGCAACAAATTTGTGCTTATGACTAATCAATTTTTACCGACTTCACAACAACACCTAGACGCCATTTGGAAGATAGAGCAGGCCGCGCATTCTCACCCTTGGTCTGAAAATATGATCCGAGATCTTGATAGCCGAGGCGCTTGTCATCATGTCCTTGAAGTTGATGGACAAGTGGTGGGCTATTTCTTCGCTCAAAATATTGTTGGTGAAGTGACGCTGCTTAATATTGCGGTAGACCCAAGCAAGCAAGGCAAAGGTTATGGTAAGGCACTAACTGAACATTTCCTTGATATATGTGAACAAGCTGATGCTGAAAGCGCTTGGCTGGAAGTTCGCGAAAGTAATGTGAACGCGTTTAATCTTTACGAAAAGGCAGGCTTCAACGAAGTTGATCGCCGTCGTAATTACTATCCAACTAAACAAGGCAACGAAGATGCCATCATTATGAGCTATCTTTTTATGTCTTTTAGCTAGTCATGTTACGTCTTTTCGCTAACTAGATAGCTAATCACAAAATTAGCCAAAAAATAGGGTGTAAACTGACCCTTTAGAAAGTGATACGCTTTCTGTATAATCCGCACACAGAATTCAAGGGCAAGTATTATCTACTTGCCCTTTTTACGCTTTAGATCAGCAAAGGGCGACTATGTCTTTCCAACAAGAAGTGAGCAAACGTAGAACGTTTGCGATTATCTCTCACCCGGATGCGGGTAAAACCACGATTACTGAAAAAGTTCTTTTATTCGGAAACGCGATTCAAAAAGCGGGTACCGTAAAAGGCCGTGGCTCTAACCAGCACGCTAAATCTGACTGGATGGAGATGGAAAAAGAACGTGGTATCTCGGTAACTACGTCGGTAATGCAATTCCCATACAATGATTGCCTAGTAAACCTACTAGATACTCCAGGACACGAAGATTTCTCGGAAGATACGTACCGTACGCTAACAGCGGTTGATTCATGTTTGATGGTTATCGATGCTGCGAAAGGTGTCGAGGATCGTACTCGTAAACTAATGGAAGTAACACGTCTGCGTGATACGCCAATCGTAACGTTTATGAACAAACTTGACCGTGACGTTCGTGACCCAATGGAAGTGCTTGATGAAGTAGAGAGCGAGCTAGGTATGGCTTGTGCTCCAATCTCATGGCCAATTGGTTGCGGTAAAGAGTTTAAAGGTGTTTACCACATTCACCGTGATGAAACGATCTTGTATGAATCTGGCCACGGCCACGAGATCCAAGAAGTTCGTATCATCAAAGGTCTAGATAACCCTGAGCTAGATGAAGCAGTAGGTGCTGATCTTGCGGAAAGCGTACGTGAAGAGCTAGAGCTTGTTATCGGTGCTTGTCCTGAGTTTGACCATGAATTATTCCTAGCGGGTGAACTAACGCCGGTTTACTTCGGTACTGCATTGGGTAACTTTGGTGTTGACCACATGCTTGATGGTCTAACGAAATGGGCTCCAGCACCTCAAACGCGTCAAGCGAACGAGCGTGATGTTGAAGCGACAGAAGAGAAGTTCTCTGGTTTCGTATTTAAGATTCAAGCAAACATGGACCCTAAACACCGTGACCGTATCGCATTCATGCGTATCGTTTCGGGTACTTACAACCAAGGTATGAAGATGAACCATGTTCGTACAGGCAAGAGTGTAAGTATCTCTGATGCGGTAACCTTTATGGCGGGTGACCGTGCACGTGCTGAAAAAGCATACGCGGGTGATATTATCGGTCTACATAACCACGGTACTATCCAGATTGGTGATACCTTTACTCAAGGTGAGAGCCTTAAGTTCGCTGGTATTCCTAACTTCGCACCTGAGCTATTCCGTCGTATCCGTCTACGCGATCCACTGAAGCAGAAGCAACTTCTAAAAGGATTAGTTCAGCTTTCAGAAGAGGGCGCAGTACAAGTATTCCGTCCTATGCAGAACAACGACCTGATCGTTGGTGCGGTTGGTGTCCTTCAGTTCGACGTGGTTGTAGCGCGCTTGAAAGCGGAATACAACGTAGAAGCTATCTACGAAGGTGTTAACGTTGCAACAGCTCGCTGGGTTGAGTGTGACGACGCTAAGAAACTGGAAGAGTTCAAACGTAAGAACCAATCTAACCTAGCGCTAGATGGCGGTGACAACCTGTCTTACATCGCACCAACTATGGTGAACTTGAACCTAGCTTCTGAACGTTTCCCTGAAGTTCAATTCCGAGCGACGCGCGAGCACTAATAGCGACAGTTCTACATAACATTGTTGGATAATATTAAAGCCGAATTGCTTCTAGCATTCGGCTTTTTTGTTACACTAAGAGTACACCGTTTTGATGGAGTAAAGCGTGTTTGATCTCAATTTAGTAAAGCCATTCCTCTCTGTATATCAACAAAGATCGATAACCAAAGCTGCTGAATCGTTAGAGCTAACTCAACCTGCGGTTAGTGCTGCAATCAAGAGGTTTGAAGCGGTGGTAGGCTATGCGTTGTTCGTAAGAGTAGGGCGTTCAATAGAACCAACGTCAATGTCTCACAAACTGGCTGGTCAATTATCTGATGCTTTAGAGTTGATGGAAGGTGCAGTATCAAGAAAGCGTGATTTTACGGTTTATATGCCTGCGAATCTGCTCCACAAAATGCCCATGCTCAATGGTGTTCAGTTAGTTGAATCCCCAATTTCTGTAGAGAATGTTGTCGAGGATATCCGACTCAATCGAGTAGATTTAGTGGTCGATACTGGTTTACCTAAACAGTCAAGTTTAGCGTCTGAATTTGCAACTACTGATAGATTGCTTCTTATGAGTGATCCTGAAAACAGTCAATTTGGTGAGAAGATTTCGATGGATGAGTTTCTTGAAGCACGGCATGTAACCTTGAAGTTACTTCGCCAAGATACTCAAATAGTCGACTTTCTTTCCGAAAAGAGCTTTACTCGTGATGTTGCTATCGAAGTAAGAAACATCACTAACTTGATATTGGCGGTAAAAGGGACTGACTATATTGCAGCTGTTCCGGTTAGCATGATCCATTTAGCAAAAATCATTGGCTTACAAATTCATGAGCCTCCATTCTCAATGCGTCCCGTGGAGTTTGAGTTTTTCTATCACAAGAAGTATCAAACTAATGGGCAACATCAAGAGTTACGAGATGAGCTTAAACAGTTATTAAATGGCTAGAAATCGAAGGCTAAACCGAATTCCACATAGTTTTTGGTTTCAGGGTATATGGTATAGGTAACGGACGGTTTTACGTACTTCAAGTTAAAGAATACAGCTACTTCGTGATAATGAATGTTGGTCCTAGTTTCATTTCTGATATGTCTAGATCTCGTAGTAGTCTCATCTTTAATATAAAAGTCTTGGGTATCTTTTTTGAATCCGATTTCTTGGTTGAATTTGTAAAGAAAGTCAGCATATTGAATCGGGCTCCACAGAGCGCCTGCACTATAATCGAATGTGTCAGAGGTTTTATATTCCATGCATAAGTTTGGAAGACAAGCATCGAAATCTCTGTCCATATAGTTGTAGTTGATATCGCCAAGCAGTGTCCAATTTTCATGAATCAACTTAGCAACAAAAATGCCTGTTGTGATCTCATGTTCGCTGACTTTTACGGTGTTTTCAGTGTAGTACGTGTCCCCTTGCCAGAATGAATATCCCAACCCTGCTTGCCAATAGTCTTGAGTATCAACCTCTCCAAAAACACGCAATTTATCATTGATTTGATAGTTTATATCAAGTGTGGCGACTGTCTTATCATTGTCTGGGCTTTGAGATAAGCTGACGGAAAAGATATCTGTAAAACGCTCAATAGATTCAATAAGGGTGTCATTTGCAGACGAGTAAAAAGGGAAAGTCAAAGCAAGTATTAATAGAAGGCGTTTCATATTCAAATTCCGAATCGCTTTCCTTAGCTAGTGAGTAAAAACACCCGATAATAGCGTTCACTATTATCGGGTGAGAGGATTTAACTTGGTTTTAGATTAACCGCGCAAACGCTGTTGAATTGCTGATTTAGCTTTTTGTAGCTTGGTTGGGTCGATAGATTGCACTCTGTCTTTTACGTTGTTTTTAACCGCTGGAGGAAGTGTTACATCACCTCGGTCATTTACAACAATACCGTTCCCAAAAGTGACTGTTCCATTTACTTCATCTATGTAGCCTTCACCCACAATATTTCCATGACGATCTTTGATGTGAACCACACCACGATCATCAGCCTCTGCTGTGTAGTCAGTCGTTTGGGATCTGCCATTTACCGTGATTTCAACATAGCCATCGTTAATATCAACTGACACAGTGTGATGACCGTGACCTGGAGGTGTTGGTTCTAAAGGGAGTTCATCTGTTGGTGGTGTAATTGGACGGTCACCAGAAACTAGATAAAAAGATTTGCCATCAAAGCCATACATTTTACCGTCGTAATATACGATGTTATCGGTAATCGAGATTTCATGTTGTGGAACACGCACGGTCTCCCCGTCTAC